>CAZPNE010000030.1:0-15006 GCA_964588255.1 uncultured Advenella sp.
CTGCAATACGTGGAATGAATGATATTTTGCCGGCCGAAAGCTGGCTTTGGGAAAAGCTGGAGGCAACCATTCGTGAGTGGCTTGCCCAATACGGTTATAACAATGTTCGCACGCCCATTCTGGAGCAGACCCGTTTGTTTGCCCGGGGCATTGGTGAAGTTACCGACATCGTTGAAAAGGAAATGTACACCTTCAGCATGTCAAAAGATAAAACCGATGTTGGTGAAATGCTTACCATGCGTCCCGAGTTTACGGCTGGCATCGTGCGGGCGGTTATAGAACATAATTTGCTTTATGATGGCCCACAGCGAATTTTCTCAATGGGTCCGGTATTTCGTCACGAACGTCCGCAAAAAGGGCGTTACCGCCAGTTTCACCAGGTTTCCGTGGAAGCCATGGGCTATGCGGGTCCCGATATCGATGCCGAACAAATTATTATGCTGGCACGTTTATGGAAAATATTGGGACTGACTGATGTACGCCTTGAGTTGAACTCCCTGGGGCAGCCAGAAGAACGTCAGGCACACCGGGAAGCCCTTATTGCCCATCTTGAAAAAAACAAAGACCTGCTTGATGAAGATGGTTTGCGTCGTATGTACAGCAATCCATTGCGTGTGCTAGATACCAAGAATCCGGCCATGCAGGACATGGCCAATAATGCGCCCAAACTGTTTGACTTCCTGAAAGAAGAATCGTTGGCCCATTTCAATGAAATACGGGCCCGTCTTGATCAGGCCGGTATTATTTATACCATTAATCCGCGCCTGGTACGTGGCCTTGATTACTACAACCTGACTGTTTTTGAATGGGTAACTGATCGCTTGGGTGCTCAAGGTACGGTATGTGGCGGTGGCCGTTATGATGGTTTGTTGTCATTGCTGGGTGGTAAACCTGCGCCTGCCATCGGTTTTGGGATTGGTATCGAGCGCTTGCTTGCACTGGTATTGCAAGATAAAGAACTGGTTAAACCAGCTGAATGTGATGTATATTTCATCCACCAGGGGTCAGAGGCCTCACGCCAAGCCCAGGTATTGGCAGAACAATGTCGTGATGCAGGTGTTCGCGTCATTGTGCATGCCGGCGCCGCGTCCTTCAAGGCGCAGTTCAAACGAGCAGATAGTAGTGGAGCACAGGTTGCCGCCATTCTGGGTGAAGATGAAGTTAAAAACGGCACCATTGGCATCAAATCGTTGCGAACATCTGAAGATGGTAATATTGCTCCTCAGGTAACGGTACCTTTGGCAACATTCATTAATGAATTAAAAAATAGGATTTGAACAGAAGTATGGCTTTTGACTTAGAAGAACAGGAAAAAATCGATGCCCTGAGAGCCTGGTGGGATCGCTGGGGTACACCTATTATGTCGCTGGTTACCATTATCATGCTGGCTTTTTTGGCTTGGTATGGATGGCAATGGTATCAATCCAACCAGTCTCGGCAGGCCTTGGGATACTTTGAGGTGATTCAAAATGCCTCTGTCAATGATGACAAGGCAGCGGCAACCCGTGTGCATGAGGCAAGCGCGATTTTACAGAAAGATTATGCCAAAACGCCTTATACAGGCAGAGCTGTGTTGCTGGCAGCCAATTTCCTGGCAAACAACCAGCAGCCTGAAGCCGCCCAGGCCCAGCTTGAGTGGCTTATTAAGCAAACCGAGTCTTTCCCTGATCTGGTGCCGGTTGCTCGTTTAAGAATGGCGTCCCTGCTGGCAAATCAGGAAAAGTACGATGAGGCCTTGTTGCAATTAGCCAATCCGCCGGCATCTTTCAAGGCGGTATTTCTGGATCGTTCCGGTGATGTCCTGGTGGCACAGGGCAAACAGCAAGAGGCTGTTCAGCAATGGAAGGCAGCACTTGAGCAGCCCAATCTGGCCGCTGAGTTTATTCGTGCCGTTCAATTAAAACTAAGTGTGCTGGGTGGAGAGTAATTTATGAAAAAATCGTGTCATCGTATTTTGTCCGGTTCAGTTCTTGCGCTTGCGGTTGCGGCAATGGGCGGTTGTTCCCTGTTTAGCAACGAATCGCGTTTTGAGCCGGTAGAACTTACACAATATCAACAGCAGGTAAGCGGCTTTACGGTTTGGTCTGCCAATATCGGTTCTGGTAGTGGTTTTGGTTTTGCGCCTGCATTGGCAGGTGATTCGGTTTATGCAGCAACACCCGATGGTTCTGTTGTTAAGGCAAACCTGTCCAATGGGGCGATCCAGTGGAAAACAAAGCTTGATGAAGCACTTGCTGCCGGTGTTGGTGCCGATGGCAATATTGTGGTTGTAACCACGACAAAAGGAAAAATCATTGCCTTGGATTCATCAGGCAAATTGCTATGGACCGCCAACGCTTCTACCGTTGCTTCCACACCCCCCGCTATTGGGGGGGGATTGGTTGTGGTGCGTGCCGATGATTATCGCGTGCAGGCATTCAATGCACAAAATGGGGAGTTGCAATGGAGCTATCTAAGGACTAATCCTGAAATGGCACTTAAAGCAAACTCCCGTATGTTGATCGACGGCAATCAGGTGCTTGTGGGAGTGCCAACGGGCAGACTGGTTTCCCTTGATTTGCAAACTGGTACACCGCGGTGGGATATTCTGGCAGCCACTATACAGGGGCCAACAGACCTTGATAGCGTCACAGATGTAGTGGGGCAACCTTTGTTGTCAGGTAACGGTCTGTGCGTTGCCACTTATCAGGGCCGGGTAGGATGCTATGCGATTTCTGCCAATGGCGCACAATCGGTGTGGAATCAGCCATTTTCAAGTGCGGTGGGTGTAGGTGCTGCAGGTAGCTCTTTGTATGCAGCCAGTGTGCATGGTGAAGTTCGTGCATATAACATCACAAATGGTCAGGAATTATGGGCTGATCAAACATTAACCAACCGTGGTTTGACCAATCCGGTGGTTTATGGCAACGTGGTTGCCACTGGTGATTATGAAGGCTATGTGCATTTCTATTCAGCTGCTGATGGCGCGCTTCTTGGGCGTGTTTCCGCTGGTAGCGGGCAGTCCATCGTTTCTCCCATGACAGCAACCAATATTGGTATATTGGTGCAGAATGGTTCAGGTAATTTAGTAATGCTTGGTGTTAAGTGAACAGTATTCAATTTAAGCCCGTAGTCGCTCTTGTTGGGCGGCCCAATGTCGGTAAATCAACGCTTTTCAATCGCCTGACCCGTTCTCGGGCAGCACTGGTCGCTGATTATTCCGGCCTCACCCGTGACCGTCACTATGGTGAAGGTCGTGTGGGCGATTATCCTTTTCTGGTTATTGATACAGGTGGTTTTGAGCCCGTCGCCAAAACAGGTATTCTCAAGGAAATGGCCCGGCAAACCGAGCAGGCAATTGCTGAATCTGATGTGGTAATCTTCCTGGTCGATGCCCGCGCTGGTGTCAATGCGCATGATCATGAAATTGCCCGTATGTTGCGTCGTGCCGGTCCCAAGGTGGTGCTCGCTGTTAACAAGGCAGAAGGCATGAACAGCGGACAGGCCAGTGCCGAGTTCCATGAGTTGGGCCTGGGTACTCCCCATCCCATTTCATCGGCTCACGGAGACGGGGTTGTTGACCTGATTGAGGAAGCGCTGTCTAAGCTCGAAAATCCCTATATCCAGTCTGTTTCTGAAGACCTTGATATTGATATTGATGTTGCCGAGCCTGATCTTGAGTTGGAAGAGTCTGTTGTTGATGAGCAGGAAGAGGAGGTTTTTACCGACCATCGCATCAAGCTTGCCATTGTTGGTCGTCCTAATGTGGGTAAATCCACCCTTATCAATACCCTGATGGGGGAAGAGCGGGTGATTGCTTTCGATATGCCAGGCACCACACGTGATGCTATCGAGATTGATTTTGAGCGTAATGGGAAAAAATATACCCTGATTGATACTGCCGGTTTGCGTAAGCGTGGCAAAGTGTTTGAGTCAGTCGAGAAATTTTCAGTTATCAAAACATTACAGGCTATTGAGGCCAGTAACGTGGTGTTGTTGCTGTTGGATGCCCAGTCTGAAATTTCTGATCAGGATGCCCATATTGCCGGATTCATTCTTGAATCCGGCCGTGCACTGGTGGTGGCTATTAATAAGTGGGATGGCCTTGATGCTGACAAACGCGAATGGATACAGCGAGAATTTGAACGTAAGCTGCGCTTTTTATCGTTTGCTAAAATGCATACTATTTCTGCCCTCAAGGGGCAGGGTGTGAATCCTTTGCTTAAATCAGTCAATGAAGCCCATGCAGCCGCTTTCATTAAACTGTCTACGCCCAAGTTGACTAGAGAGTTGCATGCTGCGGTTGAGCAGCAGCAGCCGCCACGCAAAGGGATTTTCAGGCCCAAAATGCGTTATGCGCATCAAGGCGGACAAAATCCACCACTTATCGTTATTCATGGTAATGCCCTGGATGCCGTGCCCGATTCTTACAGGCGCTATCTGGAATCCAGAATGCGCAAGGTTTTCAATTTGTCGGGTACGCCTTTGCGAATAGAGTTCAAATCTTCCAAAAACCCATACAAACAGGCGGAGTAAAGCGTGAGTAAATACTGGAGTGATTTTGTTCAGGAGCTGAAGCCTTATGTTCCCGGAGAGCAGCCCAAGGATGGCGAATATATAAAGCTTAATACCAATGAATCGCCGTTCGATCCATCTCCGGTAGTCATAGAGTCGATGCGGCAAGAGGCCGAGGAAAACCTGCGATTATATCCTGACCCTGAGTCAGACAGATTACGCGAGGCAATTGGACGTTATTACGATATTCCTGCCGACTACGTATTTCCCGGTAATGGTTCTGATGAGGTACTGGCGCATTTATTTTATGCTCTGTTCAAGCACAGGGGCAAGAAAATCCTGTTTCCCGATATTACGTACAGTTTTTATCGGGTGTATGCCAAACTGTACGATATCAATTTCGAGGCGGTTGCGTTAAATAGTCAATTTGAAATCGATATCAATGACTATCTCAAGGTTTCCTCAGATGATGTCTGCGGCATTATTTTTCCAAATCCGAACGCACCTACCGGGATTGCGGTTAGTTTGGAAAAAATAGAACAGTTGCTTCAGGCTCAGCCGGATATCGTGGTGGCTATCGATGAGGCCTATGTGGATTTCGGTGCAGAGTCAGCGGTTAGATTATTGGAAAAGTATGATAACCTGATTGTTTTGCAAACATTATCCAAGTCGCGTTCATTGGCTGGCTTGCGAGTTGGGTTTGCAATGGCCCAGCCACAGTTGTTGCAAGCCCTTGTCAGGGTTAAAAACAGCTTTAATTCTTATCCAATAGACAGGCTGGCGCAAGTGGGTGCGATTGCTGCATTTGAAGATGATGCCTATTTCGAACAAACCCGACAGGAAATCATCTCTTCTCGGGAGTATGTCAGTCAGGAACTTATCAATTTGGGTTTTGTGGTTTTGCCTTCAAAAACCAATTTTGTATTTGTTTCGTACCCTCAGATTGATGCGGCTGTGCTAAGTGCCCAATTGCGCGAGCATCTTGTTTTGGTGCGGCATTTTGATCAGGATCGCATTTCGCAGTACTTGAGAATTACTATTGGAACCAGAAAACAATGCGAAGTATTAATAAAAACATTGTCTGAAATATTAACTTCAACTAATATTGGTTCTGAATAAAAAAAATTACCGAAAATATTGGAATTTACTTATTAGGTGGTAAGTTGTTTAAAATGTCGGTAAAGTACTATTTTTATAAAATTCACCTATTAATAACATTAAAATGGAGCCTCGCCAATGAGCACTAAAGGGCAATCACTACAAGATCCTTTCTTGAATGCACTGCGTAAAGAACATGTTCCCGTATCAATTTATCTGGTCAACGGGATCAAACTACAAGGACAAATCGAATCTTTCGACCAATATGTGGTTTTACTAAGAAATACCGTTACTCAAATGGTTTACAAACACGCAATTTCCACTGTTGTTCCAGCTCGTGCTGTCAGTTTTCAGGTTGATGTTCCTGCTGAATAAGAAAAACAATCTTTTCGCAGAAACATGGCCCGCCAGGTTAGCCTGTGCGGGCATTTTCCTTTTTAGGGGTGTATGCGCGCATTAATTATCAGTGTAAATTTCGGTAAACCCGATTACCAGGCACATGCCGAAGAGTTTGAAATGTTGGCTAAAGGTGCCGGGGCAGAGGTTGTGGCAACGGTCGTGGCCAAACGGGATAAACCCGATGCGGCATATTTTATCGGCTCAGGAAAGCTTGAAGAGGCAGTTCTGCTAGCCCAGTCTTCCGATGTGGATATCATTTTATTCGATCAGGCGCTTAGCCCGGCCCAGCAGAGAAACCTTGAAAGGGCATTTAATTTAAGGGTCGTTGATCGTGTGGCACTTATTCTTGATATATTTGCCTTGCGTGCCAAAAGTCATGAAGGCAAGCTTCAGGTTGAACTGGCGCAATTACAACATCTCATGACCCGGCTTACACGCATGTGGACTCACCTTGAACGTCAACGTGGCGGAATAGGCATGCGTGGTCCAGGTGAAGCCCAGCTGGAAATGGACAAGCGGATGATTGGGGATAAGGTCAAGGTGTTGCGAGAGCGGCTAAGTAAGGTCGAACGCCAGCGCACCACTCAACGTCGCTCAAGGGCAAGGGGAGGTACCATGTCGGTGTCTCTGGTGGGGTATACCAACGCAGGCAAGTCTACGTTGTTTAATGCCTTAACCCGTGCAGGAGCCTATGCAGCTGACCAGTTGTTTGCCACGCTTGATACAACAACACGAAGAATATGGATTGAAGGTGCCGGGCAGGTGGTTGTTTCGGATACGGTGGGCTTTATTCGCGATTTGCCCACCACCTTAATTGCCGCCTTCAAGGCAACCCTCGAAGAAACAGTTCAGGCCGATCTACTCTTGCATGTTATAGATGCTTCCAGTCCGCAGCGCGATGAACAGATTCTGGAAGTGAATAAAGTGCTTGAAGAGATCGGTGCTAAAGACATACCATGCATTCTTGTTTACAATAAGATCGATGCTGTGGGCTATGAGCCAAAAGTTGAACGAAACGAAGAGGGCAAAATAGTCCGCGTTTTTGTCAGTGCATTAGATCGAACCGGCTTGGACGGATTGCGCGGGGCAATCGCTGAAGCCAAAGAAAAAATAGGAAATAATGTTGCGAGTCTCAAAAATATTTAATTTGAACGATCCGGGTTGGGGTCGTGGTAATCAAAATGGTTCAGGTCAGAATGAACCACCAAAGCGCCCATCCAACCAGGGGGACGGGCCGCCCGATCTTGATCAGGTCTGGGCCGATTTCAATAATCGAATCAAAAGTGTCTTTGGTAATAAAAAAGGCGGTGGCGGCGGCTTTGGCAAACCTCCGCGTACTGGGGGGTTCAATCCTTCCCCCAAAGCGGCCAAATTTGGCATTGTTTTTATCATTATCATCGCCTTGTTGCTTTGGCTGGCCAGTGGTTTTTATATCGTTCGCGAAGGTCAGGTAGGCGTGGTAACGCAATTTGGAAGATACCTGAAAACGGTTCAGCCTGGATTCCAGTGGCATATTCCCAAGCCTATTCAAGGTGTTGAATTGGTTGATATTGCAAGTGTCCGTTCTTTCTCGGTGGGTTATCGTGACAATTCCCGCAATAAAGTATTGCCTGAAGCCTTAATGCTCACGGAAGATGAGAACATTGTCGATGTGCAGTTTGATGTCCAGTATCGTCTCAAGGCGGCCATGCCTCTTGAGGCCGGTGATTACAGCCCTGCGGCAGACTATCTGTTCCGTCTGGTTTCTCCGGATGAATCGGTGCGTCAGGCAGCAGAAACGGCCATGCGAGAGGTTGTTGGCAAACAGTCAATGAATAAAATCCTTTATGAAAGCCGTACTGCCGCTGCCATGGATGTCATGAAGTTAATGCAGCAAATTCTTGATCGCTATCAGTCTGGCATAGAGGTCACCACAGTGGCTATCCAGAACGTGCAACCGCCCGAGCAGGTTCAGGCAGCATTTGAGGATGCCATCAAGGCAGGCCAAGATAACGAGCGTCAGAAAAACGAAGGTAATGCTTATGCCAGCAAGGTCATCCCTGAGGCACGTGGTCAAGCTTCCCGTATGATGCAGGATGCAGAAGGTTATCGTGCTACGGTAGTGGGTCAGGCCCAGGGCCAGGCTTCCCGTTTTGAAAGCATAGAAAAGGAATATTCGAAGGCGCCTGATATTACACGTGAGCGTATGTATATTTCCACATTGGAAGATGTTTTTAAAAATGCATCCAAAGTCATGGTGGATACCGAAGGTGGCAATAATATGATGTATCTGCCAATTGATAAATTAATTGAGCAAACACCGGCGCCTGTTTCCCCGTCGGCTTCAACAGCGGTATCATCCAGTCCCGTTACTTCCTCCAGCAGTACTGCATCAGCTTCCAGAAGTGATGCCAGTGCAACATCACGGAGTCTGACCCGTGATAACTTTGATCGTCGCTAGGAGGTGGGTAAAATGAATCGTAATACTGTTGTAGGTATCATACTTTTTGTGGCGGCGCTTTTGCTGTCATCGTCAATTTTTATTGTTTCTGAGCGAAACTATGCCTTGGTATTCAAGTTGGGTGAATGGCAGCGTACTATCCAGGAACCTGGTCTTTACTTCAAGCTTCCCACACCACTTGAAAACGTGGTTTACCTTGATAAGCGAATCCAGACAATCGAATCCGGTGATACTGAACGAATCCAGACCTCGGAAAAGAAAAACCTGATTATTGACTCATATATCAAATGGCGTATTTCAAATCCATTGCAGTTCTATGTGTCCTTCGGAGACAGCACGTATGCCGCCCAGAATCGTTTGGGTGCGCAGATTCGTGATGCACTTAATGCATCGGTTAATACCCGTACGGTTCGTGCCGTCATTTCGCAAGAGCGTGATGTGGTTATGGCCGAGATCCTGAATAACGTGGAAGAGCGTGCCAAACCATTGGGTATCCAGGTGGTTGATGTACGTCTGAAACGGATAGAGTTCTCACAGGAAGTTTCTGATTCCGTCTATTCACGGATGCAAGCTGAACGTAAACAGGAAGCAAACAGCCTGCGTGCCAATGGTGCGGCGGAGAGCGAGATGATTCGAGCTGAGGCTGACCGTAAGGTTCAGGAAGAGCTTGCCCAGGCCAATGCCAAAGCTCAGGCCATTCGTGGTGAGGGTGATGCGCAAGCAGCTGGAATTTATGCAGACGCATACGGAAAAAATTCTGAATTTTATAGTTTTTTCAATAGCATGAATGCCTATAAATCAATATTCGGCTCTAAAAAAGACTTGCTGGTTGTTGATCCAGATTCCGATTTCTTCCGCTTCTTCAAGAAAGCAGATGGAAATGTGTCGACCAGTACACAATAAATTGAAAAACCGGTTTATTTACTGAACTTATACGTAATTAGTTGTACAATGCCATGTAAGTTCAGAAACTATTCCTAAATGCGGCTCGCATTGCTTACGCAACGAGCCGCATTTTTATTTGATAAATTGCCATGACAACAAGTAACTGGTTATTGCCCGAACACTTGTCGGATATTCTCCCGGCAGAGGCGCGGCGTATTGAAGAGCTGCGACGTAAATTGCTAGATCTTTACCGTACCTTCGGTTTTGAAATGGTTGCGCCGCCATTAATTGAATATACCGATTCACTCTTGGCTGCCAAAGGTCTTGATTTGCAATTGCGCACCTGCAAACTGGTAGATCAGTTATCTGGCCGCACAATGGGTTTGCGGGCAGATATGACACCACAGGTAACCCGCATTGATGCGCACTTGCTAAATCGCGAAGGCGTTACGCGCCTTTGCTATTGTGGTAGTGTCATTCACGCTCGCCCATCCGGTTTGCTGTCTGATCGTGAGCTGCTGCAAATTGGGGCGGAAATTTATGGGCACGCCGGTTTTGAGGCAGACTTGCAAATTATTCAATTGGCCCTTGAGAGTCTTGAAATGGCCGGTGTTCAAAAGCCGCGCATTGACCTGAATCATCCCAATGTTTCCCGTGTTCTGGTGGATTCGGTTCCATCTCTTTCCGAGCGGGCCAGCGAGATTTTTTCTTTGCTCAATGACAAAGATGTACCAAGCTTGAAAGAGTTGCTTGAGGGTTGTCAGGATGTGCCGCAAGACATAGCTAATGCGTTAATTTTGTTGCCAAGCTTGTATGGCTCGGTTAATGTGCTTGATGAGGCTCAGGAATGCCTGCCCGATTTGCCAGGAATCAGTCAGGCGCTACAGTCTTTGCGTGAACTGGTTGGGGCTCTGGATAATGCTTGTGTGGGTATTGATTTGGCTGATGTTCGTGGTTACGATTATCACTCAGGTGTCAGTTTTGCCATTTTTGCACCGGGCTGGCATGATGCCATCGTGCGGGGTGGTCGTTATGATAACGTAGGCAAGGTTTTTGGCAGGGCGCGTCCTGCAACCGGTTTCAGTCTCGATTTGCGCAAGGTTTCTGCCGGTCTTTCGCCTGCTCAGCCCTCAAGGGCCATCAGGGCGCCATGGGGACTCGATGTGGATCTGGTCGAGCGGATTCGCGAATTGCGAAATCAGGGGCATGTGGTAGTGCAGATTTTTCCAAACAGTACGCAAAGTGTTGATGAATTCATTTTTGAAAGTGAGTTGGTTTACAGCGAGGGTGACTGGGTCCTGGAAAGTATTCAGTAAAACTAGGTCTTGACGGGGGCATTTCTGCCGGCAAGTGACGAACGATGTATTTTTATTTATATGATTTAATATGAGCAAGAACGTAGTTGTTATCGGTACCCAATGGGGTGATGAAGGCAAGGGAAAAATTGTTGACTGGCTGGCCGAATCTGCGCAAGGCGTTGTGCGTTTCCAGGGCGGTCACAATGCAGGTCATACCTTGTGGATTAATGGTAAAAAAACTGTTTTGCGCCTGATTCCATCAGGAATCATGCATCCCAGCGTTACTTGCTATATAGGCAATGGTGTCGTGCTATCTCCCGAGGCGCTGCTTAAAGAGGTCGAAGAACTCGAAAGCGCAGGGTTGGACGTGCGTTCACGCCTGAAAATTTCAGAAGCCTGCCCTTTGATTCTGCCTTATCACGTTGCGGTTGATCAGGCACGTGAGGCGAAAAAAGGCGATAACAAGATTGGTACAACCGGTCGTGGCATTGGTCCTGCCTATGAGGACAAGGTTGCGCGCCGTGCGTTGCGTGTACAGGATCTTTATAATCCGGCGCTTTTTGATGCAAAACTGCATGAAGTGCTTGAGTACCATAATTTCATCCTTACCCAGCATCTGGGTGCAGAACCTGTCTCTTTTGATGATGTCAAGGCACAGGCCATGGCATTGGCTCCTATTATTGAACCAATGGTTGCAGATGTTTCTGCTTTGTTGTATCAGGCTCAAAAAGAAGGCCAGAAGCTGTTGTTTGAAGGCGCTCAGGGTGCCTTGCTTGATATCGATCACGGTACCTATCCATTCGTTACCAGTAGCAACTGCCTGGCAGGTGCTGCATCCGCGGGTGCTGGTGTGGGTCCGCAGCGATTGAACTATGTTCTGGGAATTACCAAGGCATATACAACACGTGTGGGTTCGGGTCCGTTCCCTACTGAACTTAATAATGAAATTGGCGCCCACATTGCTAAAATCGGCAATGAGTTTGGTGCGGTAACCGGTCGTCCACGTCGTTGTGGCTGGTTTGATGGTGCTGCCCTCAAACGTTCGGTCATTGTTAACGGTATTTCGGGTTTGTGCGTTACCAAACTTGACGTGCTTGACGGTATTGAAAGTATTGGCCTGTGTGTGGGTTACCATATTGATGGCGAAAGGGTGGATCTTCTTCCCTATGGCGCGTATAAAGTTGCCAAGGCTGAGCCGATTATCGAAATGATGCCGGGCTGGAAAGAGTCTACCGTTGGTGTCAAGGAATATGATCAGTTGCCAGAAAATGCCCGTCTCTTCCTTGATCGCGTGGCTGAAATCTGTGAAGTGCCTATTGATATGATTTCAACCGGTCCCGATAGAATGGAAACCATTCTTCGCCGTCATCCATTCCTGGATTAATCAGAGTAGGTGAAAATATGTCGTTACCTCCAAGTACAGATAGCGATTTATGGGTCAGTTGGGATGAGTATCATCACCTGGTCGAAAGGCTGGGGTTGATCGTCTACAAATCGGGCTGGAAATTTGACAGTATAGTTTGTCTTGCGCGCGGCGGTGTCCGTGTGGGAGACGTGCTTTCCCGTATTTTTGATGTCCCGCTGGGTATTTTGGCTACCAGCAGTTATCGTGAAGCTGCTGGTACTGTTCAGGGACAACTGGATATTGCCCAGTTCATTACCATCACGAAAGGTACGCTTGAAGGGCGTGTCTTATTGGTGGATGACATGGTGGATACAGGCCTTACTTTTAGCCGGGTGCAAGAGCATCTGTTGAATCAATTTCCAAGCATCAAAGAGCTGCGCTCTGCTGTTTTGTGGTGGAAAGGTCACGCCAAGGTTGAGCCTGACTATTATGTAGACAGGCTGCCTACAAACCCCTGGATTCACCAGCCTTTTGAAGATTATGACAGTTTAAGGCCACACCAATTGGAGGCCTGGGTTAGAAAAGGTGTGAAAAATAACTAATTCATGCTATAATCTAAAATTACTCTAGTTTTTAGTTGGGAATAGATAAGATCATACCCGTAACGTAAAGTAAGCATGGTGAAACCCCTAAACTTGGTATAGCCAGTCAACAACGTTATGTGATTTTATTTATTTGCCGGGCTAATTTTTATTTACCATTAACTGAGCTTAATTGCTTTCATATACATGCCACAAGTAAGATTAAAAGAGAATGAGCCATTCGAGGCTGCATTGCGTCGCTTCAAGCGCACTATTGAAAAAACCGGTTTGCTAACAGAATTGCGTTCACGCGAATTCTACGAGAAGCCAACTGCAGAGCGCAAGCGTAAACACGCCGCTGCTGTTAAGCGTCACTACAAACGCATTCGTAGTCAGCAACTGCCTCCACGCTTATATTGATTCCTGAAAGTTTTATTCAGGATTTGCTGGCCCGTGTCGATATCGTCGATGTGGTTGGCAAGTATGTTCAGTTAAGAAAGGGCGGGGCCAATTTGCTTGGTCTGTGCCCCTTTCATAACGAAAAATCTCCCTCTTTTACGGTCAGTCCCACCAAGCAGTTTTATCATTGTTTTGGATGTGGGGCGCATGGCACCGCCATTACTTTTCTAATAGAACATACCGGGGCTGGCTTTCCGGAAGCGGTTAGATCCTTGGCGGGTTCGGTGGGTCTGGTTGTTCCTGAAGAACAGCGTAGTCCGTTTCAGCAGAAACAGGTCAAGCAAAAACAGACCGAAACCATGCTGCATCAGCAGGTGCTTGAAAAGGCACATTCCTTTTATTTGTCCCAGTTAAGAACCAGTGCACGGGCGATTGCCTATTTAAAGCAGCGGGGTTTAAGCGGGCAAACGGCCAAGCGTTTTGGGCTGGGATGGTCTGGCACCAACCGGCAAGGGCTTAAAGAGGTTTTTACCAATTATGAAGAATCCCTTTTGGTTGAGTCTGGTCTGGTCATAGAGTCAGAAGACGGACGTCGTTACGACCGCTTTCGTGAAAGGATCATGTTTCCCATTTTCAATGCCAAGGGGAAATTAATTGGTTTTGGCGGACGTATCATTGGCAAAGGTGAGCCCAAGTACCTTAATTCACCTGAAACACCTGTTTTTTCCAAAGGCCAGGAATTGTATGGCTTATGGGAAAATCGCCAGGGAATCCGTTCCGAAGGTTTTGTGCTGGTGGTAGAGGGCTACATGGATGTGGTTGGTCTGTCACAGCAGGGCATGCATAATGCCGTAGCTACTCTTGGTACAGCCACTACCCCTCAGCATATTCAAAAATTAATCCGGGCAAGTGACCGGATCGTTTTTAGCTTTGATGGGGATAATGCCGGTAAGAAAGCGGCATGGCGCGCATTGCAGACTTGTTTGCCATTGTTGCGCGATGATGTTTCCATCCGATTCTTATTTTTGCCCGCTGAGCATGATCCTGATTCTTATATTCAGGAATTTGGTGTTGATGCATTTCGGGAAAAAGTGCAAGAGTCCGTTGCGTTGTCTTCATTTATGTTGCAAACACTGGCTGAACGGCATCCGCTAAATGAAGCCGAGGGTAGGGCGGCATGTCTGCATGAAGCAAGGCCCTTAGTCACTCAAATTCCGGAGTCTGGTATTAAAACCCAGATAGGGCATGATTTTGCCAGGCTTGTTTCCCTGACCTCTGAAGAATTGCTCAAGGATCTTGGTCACTACCAGGAAGAAATTGCAGCACGTGCTCCGGTAGTGTTGCAAACACCAGTGGTGCATAGTCCGGTTATGCAAACTTTCGAGCCTTCGGAATTTGATGGGTTCAATGAAATCTATGACTCCGAACCATTTGATGATTTTTCTACGGTTCGGCAGGCAAAAACAAAACCTGTGACCCTTAACGGTAAAAGAGGTTCTGGCAAGCAGGTAACGCCTTTGGCAAAAAGGTTATTACGTTTACTGGCCATACATCCTGCACTGGTAGACCAAATTGCAGATCAGCAGCTTGAAGTTTTAAGCCATAGCCCCCATCTTGTCTTGGTTCGTGAATTTATTTCATTGGCAACCTCAAGTGGTGCCAGGCACATGGGCGCATTATTGCAGGCAGTTGACGAAGGTTCCGACCTACATGCTATTTTGTCTTCTATTTCGGTAGAAAGCATAGACATGGAAGAGCTGCCTCATCCTTTGGATGAGTGGAATGATGCATTACAGCGTATCGAAATGGATACCTTACGCAGTGAACAGGCAAAACTGGTTCAGGAAGGACTGAACAACGAACCGGCCCGCCAACGTTACAAAGCATTGAATAAACGTATTTTATTTTTGAGTCGTGTCGTAAAGCGATAAATGATGTACAATAGTCGGTTGTTCATGCTTTTTCGCCAATTCTAATTTATAATTTTTTTTATAAAAAATTCATAAGTTAGCGTTGTTTTGTGGTTGTTTTGTCACTTTCGGAATCTAATATGATCAAAGACAGTAG
>CAZPNE010000031.1:0-14861 GCA_964588255.1 uncultured Advenella sp.
ATAAACATTCCCTAATTCCTATGTGCGGGGTCGCACATATTGTGAAGGCCATTTACATGAATTTTATGCTCCACCCTCGTGCGCTGGCACTGGCTGCCTGTTTCGCTCCTGCCCTGCTTTTTGCCCAAACCCCCACCAAACCTGCCCCCAATGTCACCACCCTGGATACCATTGTTGCCACGCCTGCCCGTATGGCGCAGCCGCTGGAAAACGTGATGGGTGACGTGACCATTATTCAGGCCAAATCACTGCAAAATGCAGGGGCAGAATCCTTGCCCGCGATTTTATCCCGCCAGCCAGGTATCCAGATATATAGCCAGGGAGGCCCGCAAACGGTTTCAGGGATATTTGTGCGCGGAGCCAGCCCGGCACAATCCCTGGTGCTGGTCAATGGCATGCGGATTAACGACACCAACAGTGGCAGCACCAACTGGGCGGCCATAGACCCATCCACGATTGAGCGCATTGAAATTATCCGCGGCCCGGCCAGCAGCCTGTATGGTTCCAGCGCCATGGGTGGCGTGATTAACATTATTACCAAACCTGGCGGGCAAGACCGCCCGTTCAGTGCCTTTGGCAATTTTGGTGTTGGCTCGGACAGCACTTTCAAGACCGGCTTTGGCTTTTCTGGGGCACAAAACAACTGGAACTATAGTCTGGCCGCCAGCTATGCCTCCAGCGATGGCTTTAATGCCACCACTCCTGATTCAGGCCCCTACACTTACAACCCAGACGATGATGGCTACACCCAAACCAACCTGACCGGTACCCTGGGTTATGAGTGGAGCCCCGGACAACGGCTTGACCTGACATTCCTGCATGGTTACAACCATGGTGACTTTGATTCCGGTGAGTATTACCAAAATACCTATGGCATTACACGCCAGCAGGCCTATACCTTTAGCAGTACCAACCAGATTACAGACAATTGGGAAAGCATCCTGGGTTTTGGCTACAGTAAAAGCGACCATGACTTACAAACCTCTGATGGCGATTCTGGCCGCACGGAAATGGGTACCATCCAGCGTCAGTACAACTGGCAAAACAACTTTACGCTTAACCAAAATAACGTGCTGTCCCTGGTGCTGGAGCACCTTGACGAACGGGCAAACGGCACTTCCCTGTTGACCCGCCAGCACCGTGACACCAATGCGGCTGGACTGATCTATCGGGGCGATTTTAGCCGTCACCACTTGCAGGCCAGTGTCCGCCATGACAATATTTCCGGTATCGGCAGTAAAACCACCGGGAGCCTGGCTTATGACTACGATTTAAGCGATTCGCTCAAATTGGGCGTGGCCGCCAGCACCGGCTTTCGGGCACCCACCTTTACCGACCTATACTATCCATTAAGCTGGGGTTACCAGGGCAACCCCAACCTGAAACCGGAAAAATCCAGAAACATCGAAGCCAGCCTGCGCTATCAGGCAGATGATACCCAGCTAAATCTGGTGGTGTTCCAGAACAAATTCAGGGACTTGATCAATCCTTATGTGTGCGATGCCAATTACAACTGCACCGCAACAAACACCGACAAAGCAACAATCCGGGGCCTGTCACTGGAAGCCTCACACCAGTTTGGCAATACCCTGTTCAGTGCCGGTGCCGACTTTTTGAATCCCAAGGATGACACCAACGGAAAAACCCTGGTCCGCCGGGCCAAACAGGTTTATCGTCTCTCGGTTACCCACAAGTTGGACAATGCAGAACTGGGTGCCAGCTATCAATTTGTTGGCAAACGCTATGATGACAAAGACAACACCGCCGCCAAAAAACTGGGCGGCTATGGCCTGCTCAACCTGCATGCGTCCTACCAGTTCAACAAGAACCTGCAGGGCCAGATCTTCTGGAATAATGTCACCGACAAAAAATACAATACTGCCTATGGCTACAAGACCCAAGGCTCGAATGTATTTCTAAACCTTGCCTGGCGCATGTAAATAGCCCATGAAGCTTCCTCACTGGCTGCTTGCCGGGCTCTGCCTTCTGCTTAGTTCTTTTGATGCTACCCTGCCTTCCCGGGCAGGCATCTTAAGCGCCCCCGTGCAGGACACGGCACGGCGTATTATCAGCCTGTCGCCTCATGCCACGGAGCTGTTATTTGCCGCCCGGGCCGACAAACAGCTTATTGGGGCTGCCAAAGGCAGCAACTATCCCCCTGAAGCACAGAGTATTCCAAACGTAGGCGACAGCCTGCGCCCCAATGCCGAATTATTGCTTAGCCTGAAACCTGACCTGATTGTGGCCTGGTCTTCGGGCGGCCTGCCCGTGACGGGTCTCAGGCAGGCTGAACACGTAGTGCCGGTCCTGTCTCTTGAACCCGAAAAACTGGCCGATATCACGGCAGACCTTTTGCAAATTGCCACGCTTGCCGGTACGCTGGCACAAACCCGTCCACTGGCCAAAGAGCTTGAAACCATCATCCAACAAACCCGTGATGAATACAGCCTCCGAACGCCCGTGCCCGTTTATATTTTTCTGGGCAGCACCCCGCTTTACACGCTGGGGGGCAGTCCTATCCTGAACGAAGTGTTGCAGGTTTGCGGTGCCTATAATATTTTCAGGGACGTGAGTAACCCTTCGCCCATTGTTAGCCTGGAAAGCATTATGCAGCGCAAGCCCCGGCTGATACTGGCCGGTGCTGCCCAAGAGAATGCGTCCCATGAGATACTGGCCTTTTTCAATGAAAAAGGATTCTCATTGGGTCACCAGGACCTGGTTACCCTGCACCCTGATATTTTATTTCGCCCGACCGATCGCCTGATTCGCGCCCTGCCTGGGCTTTGCCAATCCATAGACCAGGCGCGCAACCCTAGTTAATCAACTCAAGTTCTTCCTGCTCGAGCCTATGCTGGATGGCTTTGGCCGCCACGACACCATCTGCCATGGAAGTGATAATGCAGGGATGATGACGGTTGGCGACCTCGCCAATGGCATACACGCCAGACACATTCGTTTCAGCGGTATGGACGTGAGTATTGACATAGCCTTTTTCACTGCAACAAAGCCCCAGGCTTTCCAGGCCATTGAGCTGGGCCTGCCACCCATAAAAAACCATGACGACATCATACGGATGCCCGTTTACAGTTCTGGCTACCGGATCAAATACATACTCGCCAGTATGAATACGCTTTTGTGAGAGGGATTCAAACCATTGTTTTTGCGCCCTGATATGACGGGCATAAACATCTACCGACAAGGCCCCTCTTTTTTGCGCAAAAATGGCATTTTCAAACGCGTTATCACCGCCTCCCAATACGGCTACCTTCTTGTTCGCAAATTCATATTTTGTGATTTGCCGGCCAGGTCCAACCAGGACATGATCATATTTTTGATTAGCCAGCTCTTTCGGAAAGCGGGAGGTAACGCCACTGGCCACCACCACAAAACGCGCTAGCAAAGAGTGACCATCAAAGAACACCCGAAACAGTTTATGGCATACCGGTTTTTCATGCTTGCCTGCTGCCTTGAGCAAGGCATTGATCAGATCTGGATCTTCAATAATATCCACCCTATCCACTCGCATTTTCAATAGTACAGGCACCCTTGCACCATCAAGACTACGCTTGATCTGGGCCGCCACTTCTTCTCCGGTCAGGCCGGGAGCAGTTACATTCCAGGCATCTTCAAAGGGGTTATGCGCCGTCAAGCCCCCCACCTGTTCAGAGGCATCAAGAATTAACGGGGAAAAGCCCAAATGGGCAAGCCAGACAGCGCAAGAAGCACCCGCCGGGCCTGCGCCAATTACAATCGCATCATATACAACCGGTTGCATGTAGCCGAATCCTTTTTATTCAATGAAAAATCAATGTTTTTCTTTACCTTGAATGCCTCATTGCAGCCTCTTCAAATGAGATAACCACTACAATTAAGCCCTTGATAAATTACAAAGAAAACGTTTTATTCTTTGTTTCTACATATTAACCTTAATTTTATGTCAACTCGTCGTATATTCTTCTCCCGCCTTGCCCTTGATGCCCGTATTGGCATTCTTGAGCATGAGCTGCGTGCAACCCAACCCCTGCATATCGATGCTGAAATAGATATTGATGTACCCAGACAGCTGAATGACAACGATATCAGCAGTGTGCTTGATTATCGCAAACTGAGGGAAGCCATTATTGAAGAATGTACCCGTGCACACATACATCTGGTTGAATCACTGGGCGAAATGATTGCCAACCGTTTGCTGAAAGACTTTCCTGAAGTCCAGAAAGTCAGGCTCAGAATCAGCAAGCCCATGGCTTTTGCCGATTGTGATGCCGTTGGCATTGAAGTTGTTACTGGAAGATAAGCATGAGTACCGAGCATCGTGGCGCCGCAGCCGAAAAAATCCGCATTGAAAACAACAAGCTGACAAAGCGGGTCATGCGGGAAGCCGGCACTGCCATTGTTGATTACAACATGATTGAAGATGGCGACAAAGTCATGGTTTGCCTGTCCGGTGGCAAAGATTCATACGGCATGCTTGATATCCTCATGACGCTGCAAAAACGCGCCCCCATCAAATTCGATATTGTGGCCGTCAACCTGGACCAGAAACAGCCAGGCTTTCCCGGGCACATCTTGCCCGAGTACCTGGGCAAAATCGGTGTTCCTTTTCATATTGAAAACCAGGACACTTACTCCATCGTCAAGCGTGTTATTCCAGAAGGAAAAACAACCTGTTCATTATGTTCACGCCTGCGACGTGGCATTTTATATCGTGTTGCCGAAGAGCTGGGTGCAACCAAAATTGCCCTTGGCCATCATCGGGACGATATTCTGGCCACCTTTTTCCTGAACCTGTTTTATGCCGCCAAACTCAAAACCATGCCACCCAAGCTGGTGTCAGACAATGGCAAACACACCGTTATCAGGCCACTTGCCTATATTGCCGAAAAAGACCTGATTGCCTATGCTGAACTGAAGCAGTTTCCAATCATTCCGTGCAATCTGTGTGGTTCCCAGGAAAACCTGAAACGCCAGGAAATCAACCGGATGATCCGGGAATGGGAAAAAGAAAGTCCTAAAAAAGTATGGAATATATTCAAATCCCTGTCTGCGGTTGCCCCCTCACATTTAATGGATCGCAATCTGTTTGATTTTGTCGGCCTTAAGCCAACCGGACTGGCCGATGAAAACGGCGACAAGGCCTTTGATGGGGAAACGTTCCCTGATCTTGAACCGGTAGCAGAATTTCCGTCTGAACCGATCCAGTCAGTCTCCCGCAAAAAAACCATTTTCATGCAACCCCAAAATTAATTGTTCGCCAGCCATGACCAACCGTGAACTTCACCAGGCCCCTTTGGGAAAAGAAACGCAATACCCCGATCAATACGATCCCACCCTGCTGTTTCCCATTCCCCGCGCGATTGGCCGATCACAACTTGCCTTGCAACCGCTGCCCCAATGGTACGGTGCCGACATCTGGAACGCCTATGAGCTATCTTGGCTAAATCCAAAAGGCAAGCCTCAGGTGGCCATGGCCCGCTTTATTTTTGATGCTGCCGCACCCAACATTATTGAATCGAAATCCTTTAAGCTTTATCTGAATTCATTCAATCAAACCCGGCTTGACTCAACAGAACAGCTACTGGCCCACCTTCAACAAGACCTGACTGCCGCCAGCGAAGCTGCCGTATCAATTGCGCTGATCGAACCGGCTGATTTTGAACACCAAACCATTCAAAATCTTGACGGCACACTGATTGACGAACTGGATGTAGCACCCAGGCAATATGAACCCGATGCCCACCTGCTTCAATGCAATCCTGAAACCGTTGTACATGAAACCCTGGTTTCCAATCTGCTGAAATCCAACTGCCCAGTCACCCGGCAACCCGACTGGGCTAGCCTGCAAATAAGCTATGAAGGCCCGGCCATTAACCATGCCAGCCTGCTGGAATACATTATTTCCTATCGCAACCATGACGGTTTTCATGAACAATGCGTGGAACAGGTTTTTTGTGACATCCTGAAGCATTGCCAACCCGCCAAACTGTTGGTTTATGCACGCTATACGCGCAGGGGCGGGCTGGATATCAATCCCTGGCGCAGCACTTCTGCCATCAGCTCCCTGCCTGCTTCCCGCCAGGCTCGGCAATAAACTTCATTCCGCCACGCTGGCCACCAGGCTGGTGTGTGCCTGCTTGCAAGTCTTCCAAAACCGGCATTTATTGCCTGTTTCTTTTTAGCCTTAAAATTTTCTTTTTAATAATTGCCAGATAAGCATTTGATATACTAAACAGATTAAAAAAATGGGTAGCCCTGTCATCAACAGCAAGCCATTGCCCAGAGATTGTCATTCAAATTAGGATTCACCATGCTTTTCAGTGATATACCTTTACACCTTATTTTTGTCCTTGGCATTATTGTTGTTTTTATAGGTATCGGCCTGAAAGACCATAATCCTGGCATTGTCGTAATGGGGCTTGGCCTGATCGTCATGATCTACGTCATCATCCAGAAAGCCATCCAGGTTTTCGGTTACTAACACACATCACCCTAACACACATCACCCGTCATCATACCGCCGGCTTGTTTGGTTTTATGATGGCAATCCAGATTTTAATGCTATCAGAGTTCCTCAATGAGTACATCAAATAAAAAACCCATTATCCTCGTTATCATTATCCTGGCGGCAATCGTGCTTGGCGTGTATTACTGGAAACAGGCCGAGTCCAACAACCAGCTTGAGGGCTTTATCAGCAGCAATGGCCGCATAGAGGCAACCGAACTGGATATTTCCAGCAAACTTGCCGGACGCATACAGGAAATCCTCGTCAACGAAGGCGATTTTATCAAGGCAGGGCAGCCCCTTGCCCATATGCAAATTGATGTCCTCAAGGCACAGCTTGAGCAGGCACGGGCAGAACACCAACAGGCACTGAACAATGTGAACATTGCCAAAGTCCAGGTTAGTGCCCGTGAAAGCGAGCATATTGCCAGCCAGGCAGTGGTGACCCAGCGGGAAAGTGAACTCACCCTGGCCAATCAACGCCTGGGCCGAACCGAATCCCTGGCGGCACGTGGTGCAACCCCCAAACAAACCCTGGATGATGACCGTTCCGCTGCACGCAGCGCCAAAGCAGGACTGAATGCAGCAAAAGCCCAGGTCAATGCCGCGCAGGCCGCCATCAAGGCCGCCACGGCACAGGTAAGTGGCGCTGAATCAGGCGTTATTGCGGCAGAAGCGGCCATCAAACGCATTCAGGCTGATATTGATGACAGCATCCTGAAGTCTCCCCGTAACGGACGCATTCAATTTCGCATCGCCCAGCCGGGTGAAGTCGTTGGTGGTGGTGGCAAAATCCTGAATGTCATCGACCTTAATGATGTCTACATGACCTTCTTCCTGCCTGAGACCATGGCAGGTCGCATTGCCATGGATACCGATGTGCATATTGTCCTTGATGCCGCACCCGAGTATGTCATACCTGCCAAAGTTTCTTATGTTGCCAGTGCTGCCCAGTTCACGCCCAAAACCGTTGAAACCGCCAGTGAACGCCAAAAACTCATGTTCCGCGTCAAGGCACGTATTTCACCTGAACTGCTGCAACAGCATCTTGAACAGGTCAAGACCGGCTTGCCGGGGATGGCCTGGATCAAACTTGATCCCAACAAATCATGGCCAGAACACCTAAGCATCAAACTGCCGGAGTAAGCAAGTCATGAGTGCACCGGTCGCCAGCCTGAATGCGGTCAGTCTAAGCTACGGCAAAAAACTGGCCCTGGACAATATCAGCCTGGATATCCCGGCGGGTATCATGGTGGGGCTTATTGGCCCCGATGGCGTTGGAAAATCCAGTCTTTTATCCCTTATTGCCGGTGCCCGTGCCATCCAGTCAGGTAGCATTCAGGTATTGAATGGCAGTATGGCTGATGCCGCACACCGCACCCTGGTCTGCCCGCATATTGCCTACATGCCCCAGGGGCTGGGCAAAAACCTATATCCCACCCTCTCCATTGAAGAAAACCTTCAGTTTTTTGCCCGTCTGTTTGGCCACGATGCACATGAACGGCGCAAGCGGATTGATGACCTTACCCGCAGTACCGGCCTATATCCGTTTTTATCCCGCCCGGCAGGTAAACTGTCCGGCGGCATGAAACAAAAACTGGGCTTATGCTGCGCGCTCATTCACGACCCCAATTTATTGATTCTTGACGAGCCCACCACCGGGGTTGACCCCCTTGCCCGCAGGCAGTTCTGGGACCTGATCAACCGCATCCGCCAAAGCCGGCCGCAAATGAGCGTGATTGTTGCCACCGCCTATATGGAAGAGGCCGACCGCTTCGACTGGCTGATTGCCATGGACGATGGCCAGATACTGGCCACCGGTACGCCCCATGAGTTACATGAAAAAACCGGTTCCCGCTCTCTTGAGGAAGCATTCATCAGGCTGCAGCCCGAAGAAAAACGGGCTGCCCATCAGGCTATTGTCATTCCCCCCTTCAATAATGAAAATACCAATATTGCCATTGAAGCGCAAGATTTAACCATGCGTTTTGGTGATTTTGTAGCGGTTGACCATGTCAACTTCCGTATCCGGCAAGGTGAGATTTTCGGATTCCTGGGCTCTAATGGCTGCGGTAAATCCACCACCATGAAAATGCTAACGGGTTTACTTCAGGCCTCTGAAGGAAAAGCCTGGCTGTTCGGCCAGGAAGTTAACCCTAAAGATATCGATACCCGCCGCCGGGTAGGCTATATGTCACAGGCATTTTCCCTTTACTCGGAACTGACGGTAAAACAAAACCTGGTGTTGCATGCCCGCCTGTTCAAGGTGCCCGAAGCGCAAATTCCGGGCCGCGTCGAAGCCATGATCCAGCGTTTTGGTCTTGGTGATGCGATTGACGCGTTGCCCGACAACCTGCCCATGGGCGTACGCCAGCGCTTGTCCCTGGCAGTTGCCGTGGTCCATGGCCCCGAATTGCTGATTCTTGATGAGCCCACTTCGGGTGTGGACCCCGTTGCCAGGGACCTGTTCTGGCAACTCATGATAAACCTGGCGCGCAAGGATGGGGTGACGATTTTTATTTCCACCCACTTCATGAATGAAGCCGAACGATGTGACCGGATATCATTCATGCATGCCGGCAAGGTACTGGTTAGTGGCACACCGGCAGAGCTGGTGCAGCAGCGTGATACCCAAACACTGGAAGATGCGTTTATTGCCTACCTGGAAGATGCGGTTCGCGAAGAAGATGCCGGCAATAACCCGCTTCTTGAAGTCACCACCGGACTCGAAACACCCAACCTGACCGCCACCAAGAAAGAATCAGCCAGGGCAACAAAATTCAGTTTTTCCAGAGCCTTCAGCTTTACCTTGCTTGAAACCCTGCAACTCCAGCGTGATCCCGTGCGCCGTACCCTTGCCCTGCTAGGTACCGCCATTCTCATGTTTATTATGGGTTACGGCATTAGCATGGATGTAGAAGACCTGACCTTTGCCGTCCTGGACCGGGATCAAACTACCCTTAGCCAGAACTATACGCTGAACCTGGCAGGCTCCCGTTATTTTATTGAAAAGCCCCCCATCAAGGACTATGCCGATCTTGACCGGCGCATGCGCAGCAATGAAGTGGTGCTGGCAATAGAAATTCCCCCCGGCTTTGCCCGCGACATCAAGCAAGGAAAAAACGTAGAAATTGGGGCATGGGTTGACGGTGCCAATCCGCAACGGGCAGAAACCGTCCAGGGATACGTCCTGGGCATGCATCAAGGGTGGCTTGCCACCATGGCGACCGAACGGCTTGGCATTGATCCGGCCAGCACAGTACTGACCTCAATTCAAACCCGTTTCCGTTATAACCCCGATGTAAAAAGCCTGCCAGCCATGGTACCGGCCATCATCCCCCTGCTGCTGCTTATGATCCCGGCCATGCTTTCCGCCTTGGCGGTGGTACGCGAAAAAGAACTCGGTTCAATTATCAATCTGTACGTGACACCGGTAACCCGTAGCGAATTCCTGCTGGGCAAACAGGTCCCTTACGTTATTCTGGGCATGATGAACTTCCTGCTCATGGCTTTTCTGGCCGTCACTATTTTCGATGTTCCCATCAAGGGTAATTTTCTGGCACTTTTTCTGGCGGCCTTCCTGTATGTCCTGTTTGCAACCGGGGTGGGACTATTCGCCTCCACATTCACCAAAAGCCAGATTGCCGCCATGTTCTTCACCATGGTCGGTACGCTCTTGCCCGCCATCCAGTTCTCGGGCCTGCTGAATCCGGTTTCCGCACTGGAAGGTTTTGCCGCCTTCATTGGCAATATTTTTCCAACCACCTACTTCCTCATGATCAGCCGGGGTGTTTTTAACAAGGCACTGGGTTTTCAGGACTTGATGGTTTATTACTTGCCCCTGTTGGCAGCCGCTATTGTGATTCTACTGCTGTCCATTGTCTTACTGAAGAAGCAGGACACCTGATCATGCCCACTTTCAAAAATATTTATCGCCTGGGTATCAAAGAGTTCTGGAGTCTCATCAGGGACCCGATTATGCTGTTCCTGATTATCTACACCTTTACCGTTTCTGTTTATACAGCCGCCACGGCCATGCCAGAAACCTTGCATGGTGCCCCCATCGCCATTGTTGATGAAGACCGTTCACCGCTGTCTGGCCGGATTGCCAGTGCATTTTTCCCGCCACGCTTTACACATCCGGAAATGATCTCCATCAATGAAATGGACTCTGGGATGGACGAAGGCCAGTTCACCTTCGCCCTTAATATACCTCCAGATTTCCAGAAAGACGTACTGGCCGGCAAACAGCCGGAAATCCAGCTGAATGTGGATGCCACCCGAATGTCCCAAGCCTTTACCGGTAGCGGATATATTCAACAAATTGTCAATGGCGAAGTAGCCGAGTTTGTCCAGGGCTATAAAGCCACCGATCCTCCCATCGTTGATTTGGCCATGCGGATGCGCTTCAATCCAACGCTTGACCGTTCCTGGTTTGGTGCCTTAATGGAAATCATCAACAGCATCACGATGCTTTCCATTATCCTGACCGGGGCAGCACTTATTCGTGAACGCGAACACGGCACTATCGAACACCTGCTGGTCATGCCCGTGACACCCACCGAAATCATGCTGTCCAAAATCTGGTCAATGGGCCTGGTTGTCCTGGTCTCATCCGCTTTTTCTCTTCAGATCGTTGTGCAAGACTTGCTCAGCGTACCCATTGAAGGCTCAATCCTGCTTTTTCTTGCAGGGGCCGCCCTGCATCTGTTTGCCACTACATCAATGGGTATATTCATGGCAACACTGTCACGCAATATGCCCCAGTTCGGGCTGTTAATGGTGCTTGTCCTTCTTCCGCTACAAATGCTCTCGGGTGCCAGCACCCCACGGGAAAGCATGCCCCAATTTGTCCAGGACATCATGTTGCTGGCACCTACCACGCATTTTGTCTCCTTGGGCCAGGCCATTCTTTATCGAGGCGCGGACTTTAACGTGGTATGGCCGCAGTTCCTGTTCCTGTTCGTTATTGGCTTATCCTTGTTTCTATTCTCACTTAACCATTTCCGGAAAATGCTTAGTCAAATGTCCTGATGATACCGGCCTGGTGCTGGCTGCAGAGGCTTTCGCTTGACGCACAAACATCAACCCAGATCAAATTTTATTTTCAAACTGTGCCTGTAACATTTTAAAAATATGCAAGGTTAATGGATTAATCGTGTCCTCTCTCGTCAAAAGGCGATAAGTCACCAAAGGCAACGCCGGTAATCCCTCAGATTCGGCCAGGACCCTCATGTCAGGCCCAAGAAACTCAACACTGCGGGCAGTCACGCCCAGCCCTGCTCGAACAGCCGCCTTTATGCCCGCCAGAGAGGGGGCAAGGTAATTAATCCGCCACTGGACCTGACTTTGCTCAAGCGCCGTTAAGGCAAGCCGCCGGAATATGCTTGGCTCATCGGCCAGAATCAAAGGCAATGTTGATCCTCGGCTATACGGAAAATCCGCAGCGCATATCCAGACAGTAGGAGAGGTCCGCACAACAAAACCATTAAGCCCCGATCCCTCCCGTGTTGAAATGGTCATGTCAATATCACCTGACGCAAGCAGATCCATCAGCGCAGGGCTACGGTCAACCTGTATGTCAAGTTTCACTTTTGGCGCATGACGGGCGATGTGGGTCAGCACGATGGGCAAAATAGTATCAGCCACATCAAACGTTGCGCCAAATCTAATATGCCCCTCCATTTGCTGCTGGCCAACTGAGCGTAATACTTCATCATTAATCGCCAGCAAGCGACGGGCATATTCAGCCAATTGTTTACCTTGGGGAGTGAGCTCCCTGTGCCGGCCCCGTTTTTGAAATAAGGGATACCCCATTTGGGATTCCAGTCTTTGCATTTGCTGGCTGACTGCAGATTGTGTTTTGAACAAGGCATCTGCCGTACCTGAAAATGTATTAGTTTTTTCGAAAATAAGGAGCGTACGCAATAAACCCAGATCCAGGTTGTTCATAGTAAATACCACTTAAAAGTAAATCCGAAAAAGAAAATACCACATTAATTGTATTAGTATATTTAATATATTGGCAAAGAATTTTAATTAGTCAATTCTTCTCGATCTCTCTATACTTTAGAAAAATCATAGGAGAAACACATGAATAGCAACAACGGCAAGCAGAACGCCATCAATGAATTTATTACACTTGCCAAACAAGAAACCACACCGGCACCAAACCGCAAAGGGCTGGAAGTCGTACGCGAGGCCCTTGTCAATCTGGCCGCCAATAAAAGCTGGTGGTCCGAAGCAGCTTATCCAGCCCCTGAAGGCGAGGAACTGCAAGCTCGTTATTTAATTCATTCTGAACCCGACAACACCTTTGCCCTGTATCTGAATGTCATGAAGCCTGGTAAAAAAATTGTGCCCCATAACCATACAACATGGGCCTGTATTGCCGCCGTAGAAGGTACTGAAAGCAACTATTTATACGATCGCATCGATGATGGCAGCATCAGCGGAAAAGCAAATCTTGTACAAACCGCCATTAAAAGCATAGGCCCCGGACAAGGCATTGCACTAATGCCCGATGACATTCATGCCGTGCGGATTGAAGACAGCCAGATCCGTCACCTGCATATGTATGGCAATGCGCTGGAAACCCTCACAGAAAGGCTTGCCTTTGATGTGGAAAACAACACCTGCAAGATCATGGACATCGGTGTCAAAACCCGTCAGGGTAATTGAAGCCAATAGTATCCCCCTGTGCCAGACCCTACTTCGTATAAAAAATGAAAGAAATTGATGCCCAATTGCTGAAAAGCTGGATTCATGATCAACATGAAATTGCCGTACTTGATGTGCGCGAACACGGCCAGTACGGAGAAAACCACCTTTTCTTTGCCGTTTCTTTACCCTACAGTGTGCTGGAACTACGGGTAAGCACACTTGTTCCCCGCAAAAATACGCGCATTGTTGTATATGCAGACGATATCGGCAAAGAAATTGTAAATGCCGCTGCCCAGATATTGCAAGAATTGGGGTATAACCATATTCATATGCTGCGGGGGGGCATCCAGTCTTGGCAAGCTGCAGGGTACTCCATCTTTGCCGGGGTCAATGTGCCCAGCAAAACCTTTGGTGAAATGGCAGAGCACCGCTATCAAACACCCGGCATTACCGCCAGGCAATTACAGGAGCAACTACATTCGCCACACGGCAATCTGGTTGTACTGGATGGGCGCCCCATACCTGAATACCGGAAAATGAATATCCCTGGATCAATCTGCTGCCCCAACGGTGAACTCGCCCTGCGAGCCAGCCAGATTGCCCCCGATCCGGCTACAACGATTGTCATCAATTGTGCTGGCCGTACCCGTAGCATTATCGGTGCCCAGACCCTAATCAATCTTGGCCTGCCCAACCCTATCTATGCACTTGAAAACGGCACCCAGGGCTGGTATTTATCGGACTATGATCTGGAACATCAGTCAAACCGTCTTTACCCCGATGAAATCGATCCGTCTTTACTCGCTGTTTTAAAACAAAGGGCAGAAACACTAACCAGGCGCTTCGGCTTAAAGAGCATCTCTTTTGAGCAATTATCGCTATGGCTCAAGGAAACAGATCGCACGACATACCTGTGTGATGTTCGCACCAATAAAGAATATGAAGCCAGCCAGTTTCCTCCCTATATACAACATACGCCAGGCGGGCAATTGATTCAGGCAACCGATGAGTATATTGGCGTCAGAAAGGCCCGTATCGTTTTGCCCGATTTTGACCATATCCGGGCCCCTGTCATTGCCAGCTGGCTTAAACAACTTGGCTGGGAAGTATATCTACTGGCAGACACCGCTAAACTGGCAACATTAGTGCTGCCAACCAATGAGCCTCCTGCCTTGGCACATGCCCAAACACTGTCGCCAGGCGAAGCGCTTAGCTTCATCAAACAGTATCCCCAAGCCACTGTCCTGGATACCCGACCCAGCATGCAATTCCGGGCCATTCATTTAAAGAATACCCAGTGGGCCATTCGCCCCACGTTGTTAAAGCATATACCCGACAACAAACAGACACCCATTTTATTACTCGGTGCAAACTTGAATGCAACAGTGCTATTAGCCAATGATCTAAAGAAGACAGGTTATCTGACAATTAAAATAAGTATTGTTGATCAATCATTCTTTGAAACATCAGGGCTACTGCTGGAAACGCAAAGCAACATGCCTCCCGATAGCCAGTGTATTGATTTTCTGTTTTTTGTTCATGACAGGCATCATGGCAATAAAGAGGCTGCCAGAAAATATCTGGAATGGGAAACCAATCTTGTCTCTCAAATAGATGAAGAAGAACTGAATACTTTTAACTTTATGAACTAAGGCCTTATGAACTAAGACATTGATATGGCCGCATTTTTATGCTGGGC
>CAZPNE010000032.1:0-14303 GCA_964588255.1 uncultured Advenella sp.
CATCACCAATGACCGCAATGTGCTGGCGTTCTATTTGCAAATTGCGCGAAGCCACTGCCATCCCCAAGGCAGCCGAAATGGAGGTGGAAGAATGGGCAGTACCAAAGGCGTCATATTCTGATTCGCTGCGCTTGGGGAAACCGGAAATACCACCTTCCTGGCGTAAATGCGCCATGCCCTCGCGCCGGCCCGTCAGGATTTTATGCGGATAGGATTGATGCCCCACATCCCAGACAATCCGGTCATGTGGCGTATTAAACACATAATGAAGCGCAAGCGTAAGCTCTACCGTCCCAAGATTGGACGAAAGGTGACCGCCGGTTTTGGATACCGAGCGAATAATAAAAGACCTAAGTTCGTTAGCCGCCTGTTCCAGCTCTGAACGGCTTAACTTTCTGACATCATCGGGAGCGTTGAGCTTTTCTAGAAAATTTGACATTAATACGTTTCACATCAGTAACTGCGGTGAATAATGAAATCGGCCAACTCTTTGAGTCGAACAGCAGAATCACCTAATGGTTTAATGGCTTCGATTGCCACTTCATGTAATTTTCGGGCAAAATCCCGGGATGCATCAAGACCCATGATTGATACATAAGTGGGCTTATTCTCATTGGCATCCTTACCGGCTGTTTTACCCAATCCTTCGGTATCAGCCGTGACATCAAGAATATCATCAACAATCTGAAAGGCCAAACCAACGGCAGAACCATAGGTTTCCAGTGCCCGTCTTGTTTCTGAGGTGGCTCCGGTAACAATGGCGCCCAGCAAAACACTGCCTTCGATAAGTGCGCCTGTTTTCAGGCGATGCATGAACTGCAATTGCTCAAGGGTAAGCGTTTGGTTGACACTAGCCAGATCTATAGCCTGACCACCCACCATGCCCAAGCTACCGGCTACCCGGCCAAGCACCTGTACCGCCTGCACCACCAGGGCAGGCGCCACCGGCATTTGTGCCAGCTCGGCAAAAGCCAACGGCTGCAGGGCATCTCCGGCCAGCATCGCGGTGGCTTCCCCAAACCGCACATGTACTGTGGGCCGCCCCCTGCGCAGGACATCATTATCCATGCAAGGCAAATCGTCATGGATCAGGGAATAAGCATGGATAAGCTCGACTGCCGTGGCAGCCTTGTCTAGGGCATGGCTATATGACGCTATCGCAACGCCCTGTTGAAGGGCTGCCTTGCCTGCAGCGTACACCAGCGTGGCACGAATTCTTTTGCCGCCACCTAGCGTGGCATATCGCATGGATTCATGTAATTCAACAGGCACCTCGGTGGTGCCGGGAAGTGCTTTTTCAAGCGCCGCCTCCACATTGTTGACACAGACAGACAGCCAATCCTGAAAATGCATTGAACCTGTACTCATTACTTATTCAGCCTCGATTTGTGCCGGGCGCAATAAATTGTTCTGAAGTACCTGGACCTGCTGCTCAGCAGCATCCAGACGCTCCTGACATACCCGGGACAGCGCCACCCCTCTTTCGTATGCCTGCAAAGATGCCTCCAGGGAAAGCACATCGCTTTCCATTGACTGTACAATCTCTTCAAGCTCTTTCAGGGCAGACTCAAAATCCTTAGGTAAATCAAGGACCTCCAGTTTTTTGGTTGATTCTGACAAGGGGCACTCCAGAAAAATTCAAATAATCAGGTATTGTACGAAATCATAGGCTGGCAAGGGCCATATTTTAATAGTTTTACGTATTTTCCAATCCTCCCTGCCATTACAAACCGTAAAAACAATGACTCCCCTCACCTTTTTTTAAGATTAAGGTATTGAATTTTCGGTACAATTTGTTATCACACTCCATTTCAACAATTTGCCGGCTCATGACCCTTGGTGAGACGGCTTTATTTTTTTATGCGGGGGATCCACAAAATGTCAGCACTTGCATCCATAAATCATATTGAAGCGGCACAAACTCAATTACCGGTACGTGTTTATTTTGACGAAAACGTCTTTGCCAGGGAACAGGACCAAATCTTCAAACGATCCGCCTGTTATATTGGTAACGAAAAGATGGTGCCCAATATGGGAGACTGGAGAACGCTGGTTCAGGAACAGGCTGGGCGAATTTTGGTTCGCAACAAAAATGGCCCTGAATTATTATCCAACGTATGTCGCCACCGCCAGGCAATTATGCTGGGCGGTGAAGCTGGCAATGTAACCGGTGCCGTCAAAAATCATGGTAACTTGCAAGAAAACGGCGGTAATATTGTCTGCCCCCTGCACCGCTGGACTTACGACAACCAGGGAATATTGCTGGGCGCCCCGCAATTTGATCAAAAACCTTGCCTGAACCTGCAAAAATCTCCACTTTCAAACTGTCATGGCTTGCTTTTTGAAGGCCCACGTAACCCTGACGCAGACCTTAGTCCGCTTTTTGCCAAGCCGGAATTTGATTTTTCTGATTACATCCTGGATCACGTGGAAGTGCACGAATGCAATTACAACTGGAAAACCTTCATTGAAGTTTATCTTGAGGATTACCATGTTGCGCCCTTTCATCCCGGACTGGGCAAATTTGTTAGCTGTGATGATCTAACCTGGGAGTTTGACGACTGGTTCAGCGCACAATATGTAGGCGTCCACCAGGCACTGGCCAACCCTGGATCCGAGGTCTACAAAAAATGGCACGCTGAACTACTCAAGTTCCGTCAAGGTGAGAAACCCGAATTTGGTGCCATATGGGTGACTTACTATCCCACCCACATGATAGAGCTTTATCCCCATGTCCTAGTGTTATCCACACTGTATCCGGTCAGCCCACAAAAAACCATCAATATGGTCGAATTTTACTATCCTGAAGAAATTGCCATGTTCGAGCGCGACTTCATCGAAGCCCAGCGGGCGGCCTATATGGAAACCGCCATTGAAGATGATGAAATTGCCGAACGAATGGATGCCGGTCGCCTTGCCCTGCACAGGCGCAACACCAGCCAGACGGGTCCCTACCAGTCTCCAATGGAAGACGGCATGCAACATTTTCATGAATGGTACAACCGCATCATGAACAAGTAATACCTTTTACCGCAGCACACTATATTTCCGGCTTACCATAAACAAACCCCTTGAAACGCAATTTTCTTTTCAAGGGGTTTGTTTATTAACCAGTTTTTTCAGCAGTTAGCCAACGGCAACGGGCCGGGAACTGTCACTGCACCATTCGCTCCAGGATCCCGGGTAAAGCACGGAACCCCGCAAACCCGCCACTTCCATGGCCAGCAGGTTATGGCAGGCACTAATGCCTGAGCCACATTGGTGAACAATATTTTCAGGCGTCTGATTGCCAAGCAATTCTGCAAAACCGGACTTAAGTTCTTCAACAGGACGAAAAAAACCGTCACTATCAAGATTACGGGCAAATGGCCAATTGATCGCACCAGGAATATGCCCGGCAACAGGATCAATGGCTTCATTCTCTCCACGAAAACGGTTTTCAGCACGTGCATCAATCACGGTAAAAACAGGCTGGTTGATATTGGCCAGCACGGCATTGGCATCCACCACAGACATGGCGATAACGTTAGACACCCACTGGACGGGCGCACGCGGTGCCGGTTTTTCACGCTCAATATCACCGCTAATCTGGCCCCAGGCACTCCAGCCACCATTAAGCACTCTCACACGGGTGCAGCCAGCCCACCGCAGCATCCACCACAAACGGGCGGCAAACATGCTGTCCCTGGCATCATAAACCACAATATTGGCTTGGAAATCAATACCCAGATTACCCAGCAACCTGATAAATTCCTCACGATCAGGCAATGGATGGCGACCATTTTTCCCTGTCTTTGGACCACACAGATCATTTTCCTGATCAAGAAAAATAGCGCCCGGAATATGTCCCTCGAAATATTGCTCCCTGCCCAGTTGATGATTGCCCAAATCATGCCTTGCATCCAGCAGGATCAGGGTATCATCATCGCTTAATAAATCTTGCAACTCGAGTGCTGAAATTAAGGGTTCCACTTTCTTGCTCCAGATAATTCAAAAAATTATTATATTCAGGTGCCAGCCCTTTTTTTCCGGGATCTGGCGGCCTCTGCCAATTGCATGGTTCTCCAGGCTGAAAGCAACCCGGCCAGAATAATCAACCCCATGCCAATCCAGGCCAGTAAATCGGGGATATCTCCCCAGAAAATAATTCCCAGTATAGCCGCAAATATAATGGTGCTGTATTGCAAAGCCGCTGTCAGGATCGGAGAACCTTGGCCAAAAGCACGGGTAAGGGCAAGCTGACCGATCAGTCCACTAACCCCCACACCAAACAGTGCCAGCCAGGTTGTCAGGGTTGGGGTCCCATAGCCGTGCGCCTTCAGCCCGAGGAAGCCGGTTAACACCACAATCATGGAAAAATAGAAAACGGTTCTCCAGATAGGCTCACCAATGGCCCCCAGCTCTTTGATTTGTAGCATGGCAATGCCGGCAAATGCCCCTGACATCAGCCCCAGTGAAGCGGCAAACCACTGGTCCTCGGTAATGGTGGGCCGCAACACCAGCAACACCCCCATAAAACCCAGAATAACAGCCAGCAAACGCATTGAGTCTTTCGGCCCCTTGTGGGTAAAAAACAGAAAACAGGCGATAAACAGGGGGGAAGTATAGTTAAGGCTGCTGCTCGTTGACAGTGGCAAGACAGAATATCCATAGAAACCCATCCACATGGCCGTCACGCCAAACAGGTTACGTAAAACATGCAATTTGACGCTTTTCGGCTTCAGGGACTGATGGCTTAAAACCGCCCACAATACAATCGCAACAATGGAAGGCAAACCACGGGATATCACAATAAGCGCCAGTGTTGAACCCGTCTCATAAGACAACTTGATACAAGCCCCCATAATGGCGAACATTAAAGCCGCCAGAAGCATCCATAACGATTGCATAGCCTACCTGACCTTGAAAAGGAACATGCTGAAATAAGAAAATCATCATTCTATACCCAAGGTCACTTTAAATTACAGCAATTCACCTTATATAATTATTAAACAAATCAATATCACTGATTAATCATTTTATTTAAACTATATTATGATGCAGCTGATATCCATAAACAGTTTAATTTAAAGGTTTTTAACCCCCCTTATGAAACGTATTTTTCTATTTCTTATGACCAACCTGGCCGTTATGGTTGTGTTGGGTGTCACGTTAAATATCCTGGGCATCAACCGCTTCATCACGGCCGATGGCCTGAATATGACGCAATTGCTGGCATTTTCAGCGGTTGTCGGCTTTACCGGCTCCATCATCTCCCTGCTGATAAGTAAACCCATGGCAAAATGGAGTACCGGTGCCCGCGTCATTAACCCGGCCTCCCCCGCCAACAGCACTGAAGCCTGGCTGGTTGATACTGTTCACCAACTGGCCGACCGCGCAGGCATTGGTCATCCTGAAGTGGCCATTTATGAAGGCGAGCCCAATGCTTTTGCCACTGGTGCCTTCAAGAATGATGCATTGGTTGCCGTTTCCACCGGTTTGCTAAGCAGCATGAGTGAAGAAGAAGTTGCCGCCGTTTTAGGGCACGAAGTGGCTCACGTGGCTAATGGAGACATGGTTACCCTTACGCTTATTCAGGGTGTCGTCAACACCTTTGTAGTCTTCCTGTCCCGTGTCGTGGGTTATGTCGTTGACCGGGTTATCCTGAAAAATGAACGTGACGTTGGGATTGGTTACTACATTTCCGTCATTGTCTGTGAGATTGCATTTGGCATCCTGGCCTCCATTATTGTGGCCTGGTTTTCGCGTCAGCGTGAATACCGCGCCGATGCAGGCGCCGCACAGCTCATGGGCTCGGCCGATCCAATGATTCACGCCCTGGCCCGTTTGGGTGGCCTCACCCCCGGCGAACTGCCCCAGCAATTGAACGCTTCGGGCATCAGTGGAAAAGTCAATGTGGCTGCCCTGTTCTCTACCCATCCGCCTATCGAGCACCGCATCAATGCATTGCGTGCCCGTATTGCCAAATAATTACCCGCCATCCATCACGCTTCGGGAGCAACCGCCCCCAAAGCGTTCGCAACCCAGCTAACACAAAAAACAGCGATCCGGTATATAAATAAACCGGATCGCTGTTCTGTCATGACACCGGTAAGGCTGCAAAGACCTTGGCTGTGATCCTATCCTTTAATGGGCCTGCTCCCAATTCGGGCCCATCCCCAACTCGGCCACCAGTGGCACTTTCAGTTCCGCCACATTACACATGAGTTCAGGCAGTTTGGCCTTAACCAAATCCACTTCATCTTGTGGTACCTCCAGCACTAATTCATCATGCACCTGCATGATAATCATGGTTTTCAGGTTTTCTTTTTCAATCCATTCCTGCACGGCCACCATTGCCATTTTGATCAAGTCTGCCGCCGTGCCCTGCATCGGTGCATTAATAGCCGCCCTTTCTGCCGCGGCTTTTCGAGGCCCTTTGGCTCCCTTGATTTCGGGCAACCACAACCGGCGACCAAAAACGGTTTCAACATAACCCTGCTCATTTGCCTTGACCCGGGTATGCGCCATGTAAGTGGCCACACCAGGATAACGTTCAAAATAGCGATCAATGTAAGATTGCGCCGCATCCCGGGTAATACCCAGATTGCTGGCCAGGCCAAACGCCCCCATGCCGTAAATCAGGCCAAAATTAATGGCCTTGGCAGCACGACGCTGCTCGGCGGTCACGTCCTCCAGGGGTGTACTAAATACCTCTGATGCCGTTGCCCTGTGAATATCCTTGCCTTGGGCAAAAGCCAATTGAAGGTTGGCATCATCCGACACATGCGCCATCACCCGCAACTCAATTTGCGAGTAATCGGCAGACATAATGACGCCCCCTTTTTCCGGCACAAAAGCGGTCCTGACCTTGCGCCCTTCTTCGGTACGGACCGGGATATTCTGCAAGTTGGGATCGGAAGAGGCCAAACGCCCGGTAATAACTGCCGCCTGCGCATAATTGGTATGTACCCGACCGGTTCTGGGGTTGATCATTTTGGGCAACTTGTCGGTATAGGTTGATTTAAGCTTGGCCAGCCCACGATACGCCAGCAAGGTAGCCGGCAAGGGATAATCCTGGGCCAGTTTGGTTAATACCTCTTCATCGGTTGAAGGCGCTCCCTTGGGCGTTTTACGGATAACCGGCAATTGCATGCGCTCAAACAAAATCTCGGCCAACTGTTTGGGAGAATTCAGGTTAAACGGCTGGCCAGCCAGTTCATACGCCTTGTTTTCAAGCTCAACCAACTTCTGGCCAATCTCATGACTTTGCTGCTGCAAGGCTTTTTCGTTAATTTTAACGCCGTTGCGCTCAATCTTCGCTAGCACCTCGGAAACCCACAACTCAAGCCGGTAAATCCGGTCAAGCCCCTCTTCGGCTACCACCAAGGGGCGCATTAATCCAGCCAACTGCAAGGTGAAATCAGTATCTTCACAAGCATAGAAAGAAGCCTTTTCAATTTCAACCTCATCAAAACCAATCTGGCGGGCTCCCTTTCCACATAAATCGATGTAGTCCACCCCTTTTCTGCCCAGGTACCGCTGTGCCAGATCTTGCATGCCAACACTGCGATGGGATTCAAGCACGTACGCCATCAGCATCGTATCGTCTTTTATTCCTTTTAACTTAATACCTTCATTGGCAAAAACATGCGTGTCATATTTGGCATTTTGCAGCACCTTGCCCGCACTATCGCTCTCAAGCCATGGGCGGAGCTTTTCAAGCACCATAGCTTTATCTAGCTGACTGGCCAACATATCTCCCTTGTGAGCCAGTGGGATATACCAGCCCTGCCCGGGATGAATGGACATGGAAGTCCCTACCAAAGAGGCCATCATCGGATCAAGTGAAGTGGTTTCGGTATCCAACGCAACCAAAGCGGCTTCACGGATCTGTTTCAAACAATCTTCCAGTAACTCGGGCGTATCCACCGTTACATAGTCAAGCGTATCCGGTGCGGCAGGAATCTCATGGGCCACCCTGGCGTCCTGCTGCGGTACGGCCTTGGCATCACCGGTCAACTCACGCAACCAGGTCCGGAAACCAAAATGATCAAAGATTTTTTTCAGTGTGTCGGCATCTTGGGGCTTCTGTGCCAGATCGGCCATTTCTGTAAAGAAATCATCAACCTCGCAATCGCGCTTGATCGTAATCAGCTGACGGGTAAGCTCAAAATTGGGAATCGTCTCACGCAGATTATTGCCAACCACCCCTTTGATCTTGTCAGCATTTTCAACCAGATTCTCAAGAGACCCGTATTCGACCAGCCATTTAGCTGCAGTTTTGGGACCCACCTTGGGTACACCCGGTACGTTATCCACCGTATCACCAATCAGCATCAAATAATCAATAATTTGCTCGGGAGACACCCCAAACTTGCTTTTCACCCCTTCTATATCCAGGGTTTCATTGGTCATGGTATTAACGATACTGACATGTTCATTAACCAGTTGGGCGATATCTTTATCGCCGGTGGAAATAATGGTACTGACATCATTTTGTGTGGCAATTTCTGCTAAAGTGGCAATAATGTCATCTGCCTCTACCCCGGGTTTTGCAATGACGGGCCAACCCATGGCACTGATGGCCTCGTGAATAGGCGCTATTTGCAACACCAGATCGTCAGGCATGGGGGGACGGTGCCCTTTGTAGTCAGGATACAAATCATCGCGAAATGTTTTGCCTTTTGCATCAAAAATGCAAGCGACATAGTCTGCCTGATAATCCTGGTTTATTTTGCGCATCATATTGATGACACCATAAATTGCACCGGTAGGTTCACCCAATGCATTTCTTAAATCAGGCATTGCGTGGAAGGCCCGGTACAAATAGCTAGATCCATCAACAAGTAATAAGGTTTTTTTCATGTCAGTAACAAAAGCAACGACGATCCAGGAACAAATCAGGGAAATTTCCGCTGAGTTACAAGATGCCGCCGATCATTTAAAAGATATTTCAGCAGCTGTAAGTATATTCGGAAGTGCCCGTACAAAAACAGATTCACCTTACTATCATAAAACGATTGAGATTAGCCAAAAACTGGCACAAGCCGGGTTCAACATTATTTCGGGCGGTGGCCCGGGCATTATGGAAGCGGCCAACAAGGGCTGTTTTGAAGCAGGGGGCACTAGCATCGGGCTAAATATCAAGCTGCCGCATGAGCAGGCAGACAATCCTTTCCAGTCGCAAAGTATTTACTTCAAATATTTCGTTTCAAGAAAAACCACATTTTTCATGAATAGTTCTGGCTATATCATTTTACCTGGCGGGTTCGGCACACTTGACGAACTCTTTGAAGCACTTACCCTGATACAGACAGGCAAGGCCCATAAGGCCCCCATTATTTTTGTAGGCTCTGAATTCTGGAATGGCCTGCTGCAATGGATAAAAAAACAAATGCTGGAAAATCACTATATTTCAGCCAACGATATTAATCTGTTTATTGTTGAAGACGACCCTGCCCGTATCGTTGGGCATATTCAGGCACATCATCAAAAAAACCTGGGTGAAGAATTTCAACTTGGGCTTTGCTGATTTCAGGATCAAACGTGTACCGCCTCCCATTCTGATGGGCATTTAATTTCCAGCTGCGGCCTTACTGCCGGCTTCTGTTTTCGGAGGGCGGCACTGGACATAAACCACTGGTACGTCCTCCTCCCTAATTTCGCTACCCACAACCGTACCCGAGGTTGCCTTGACACATTTGTCAGTCATTTTTTTCAAACAAATACTTTCGTCCTGATGGCAGGGAAGAACCAAGTGGACATCAGTTTTTTCATATAAAACAGAACCACTGCCACAAGCCGTCAACAAAACAAATGTTACTCCGGCAACCAGCGCTTTGATCAATCGCACTTCACATCTCCTGCTTATTTTCCTAAATAGAAAAATCATTTTCAAATGACTCATTGATTATTATTAATTCAATTTATTTTTTGAAATAAATCAAACAAATGAACATTATCCCGTGCATATTCTTATCCGCGAGCTATTATTTGCAAAAAAATAACAATACGTAACATATTTTGAGAGCGAGCGAGATAAAAAATGATAACCGACCAAACCCTTCAATCTATTTTCAACCCACTGAATAAAATAGAGCAGCAAGGGTTCTTAAAGCAATCACTTCAAGAAAGCGGTTTCGAATATTATATTTACATTCAAAACCTGCCCTTTCCGTTTAATAATACCCAATCACAATTCCTGTGCACCAGCAACTTGCCTCACTCAAGCCTGAAAAATCTTCAGGATGGCATTGTGTTAACAAACAATCCACTCGAACACCTGCTCTCTTCTTCAACAGCCCAATACAAGACATTTACCTGGAACAGCAACAACCTTTCCAATCATCCTGACATCATCAAGCTATTTAAAGACTATCTTCGATTATATGGCCTGAATTTTCCCTGCCAGAATATTTCCGGCCGCAAAAAAAGCGCCCTGACCCTGCTCAGGACCAGCCAGCCCGTTTCCATGCATGAAATACAACAACATCAGTTCCGCTTGAAACATTTGGTTTTTTCAGCCTTTTATTTAATCAGACAGCAGCTTGTAAACCATTATCTGAACACAATGTACCCCGCACTGCCACCCAGACAAATGGAAATAAGCCGATGCATTATTGCAGGTATGACAAATAACGATATTGCAGATCTCCTTCACATCAAGAACGAGACCGTCACGTATCACGTGAGGCAAATTCTCAGAAACACCAAATCCAGCCGTCGTACCTCGGGGGCTCTCAAGGCAATGCTACCGGAACTGATCGGCTAAATACCTACGCCATTGAAAGCGATCCCATACTGCTATTCCAATCGCCATTTATTCAATTCGATCCCAACTAACAAAACAACCTACTCCAACCTGTAAAGACTTATAATAATACGTTTTACGGGATTTATCCCAAGCCCATTTTTTACCGCAGAAAGTCATGTTGGAACAATATAACCCACTGGAAGTAGAACAAAACGCTCAACGTAACTGGCAAGACACAGATGCCTATCTGGTCACCGAGCATGCCCAAGACAGCAACGGCAATGACAAGCCCAAGTTTTATGCTTGCTCAATGCTCCCCTACCCTAGCGGCAAGTTGCATATGGGCCATGTCCGCAACTACACCATCAACGACATGATGGCACGCCAGCTGCGCATGCGTGGATTCAACGTGTTAATGCCCATGGGCTGGGACGCTTTTGGCATGCCAGCCGAAAATGCCGCTATCAAGTCAAAAGTCCCCCCCGCAAAATGGACTTACGACAACATTGCCTACATGAAAAAACAAATGCGGGCAATGGGGCTGGCTATTGACTGGTCACGCGAAATGTGTGCCTGCGACCCCGATTACTACAAGTGGAACCAATGGTTCTTCCTGAAAATGCTTGAAAAAGGCATTGCCTACCGTAAAACCCAAACTGTCAACTGGGACCCGGTCGACAATACCGTACTGGCCAATGAACAGGTTATTGACGGACGCGGCTGGCGCTCAGGTGCCCTGGTTGAAAAACGTGAAATTCCCGGCTACTACCTGCGCATTACCGATTACGCCGAAGAACTGCTGCACGAGGTAAAACATAACCTGCCCGGCTGGCCCGAACGCGTACGACTGATGCAGGAAAACTGGATCGGCAAAAGCGAAGGTATCCGCTTTGCCTTTACCCATGACATCAAAAACAATGAAGGCCAGCTTATCCAGGATGGCCGCATGTACGTGTTCACCACCCGCCCCGACACCATCATGGGGGTTACCTTCTGTGCGGTTGCTCCCGAGCACCCGCTAGCCAGCCAGGCGGCACAAAACAATCCTGCCCTGGCTGCCTTTATCGAAGAATGCAAGCTAGGTGGCACCACTGAAGTCGAAATGGCAACCCGTGAAAAAGAAGGCTTGCCAACCGGTTTGTTTGTGACTCACCCCATTACCAATGAGCAGGTTGAAATCTGGGTAGGTAACTATGTCCTCATGAGCTACGGTGACGGTGCCGTCATGGGCGTCCCTGCTCACGATGAACGTGACTTCGCTTTTGCCCTCAAATACCAGTTACCCATCAAACAGGTCATCTCGGTTCAAGACAAACCCTTCTCTACCGCACAATGGCAAGAGTGGTATGCCGACAAACAAAACGGCATCGTCGTCAACTCAGGCCAGTTCGATGGCCTTAACTATCAACAGGCCGTTGATGCCGTTGCCAACGTGCTTTCCGGCCAAGGTCTGGGCGAAAAACAAACCACCTGGCGCCTGCGCGACTGGGGCATTTCCCGCCAGCGTTACTGGGGCACCCCAATCCCTATTATTCACTGTGCCGATTGCGGTCCGGTTCCCGTCCCTGAAAAAGACCTGCCGGTAAAACTGCCCGAGGAACTGATTCCCGATGGCAGCGGCAACCCGCTAAACAAACATGAAGCATTCCTGTCCTGCTCTTGCCCCAAATGTGGTAAGCCGGCCCGTCGCGAAACCGACACCATGGATACGTTCATTGATTCTTCCTGGTACTTTATGCGCTATACATCTCCTGGCAATAACAATGCCATGGTTGATGCCCGCAACGACTACTGGATGCCAATGGATCAATACATTGGTGGCATCGAGCACGCAGTCCTTCATTTGCTCTATGCCCGCTTCTGGACTAAAGCCATGCGCGACATCGGCCTGCTCAAGTTTGACGAACCGTTCAAGAAACTGCTTTGCCAGGGCATGGTGCTTAACCATATCTATTCACGCAAAAACGAAAAAGGCGGTATTGAATATTTCTGGCCTGAAGAGGTTGAAAACGTCTACAACGACAAAGGCAGCATTATTGGTGCCCGTCTAATCAAAGATAATTCACCGGTAGACTATGGTGGCATTGGCACCATGTCCAAGTCCAAAAACAACGGTGTAGACCCACAAGCCCTTATCGACACCCTGGGTGCCGATACCGCCCGTCTGTTTGTCATGTTCACCAGCCCCCCAGAGCAAACACTGGAATGGTCCGATTCAGGCGTAGACGGCTCACACCGCTTCCTCAAGCGGCTATGGTCCATGGCCCACAGCCATAAGGCCACTATTGCCCGTGCGTCTGCCACAGCCCCTGACTTGAGTAATGCCCCCAAAGCCGTCAAAGAATTGCGTCGTATCGCTTACTCCCTGCTCAAGCAGGCCAATTACGACTACGAGCGTATCCAATACAACACCGTGGTTTCTGCCAACATGAAACTGCTTAACGCGATTGAAGATGCCAAACTTGACGCCAGCCCCGAAGCAGATGCTGCCATCAAGGAAGCGGTTGGCATTCTGCTACGCATGCTTTACCCGGTCGTTCCCCATATTACCTGGCATATCTGGCGTGAGCTTGGCTATGCCCAACACTATGGCGACCTGCTTGATGCCCCTTGGCCCGAGCTTGACGAGCAAGCCCTCATTGCCGATGAAATTGAAATGGTGCTGCAAATCAATGGCAAACTGCGTGGATCAGTCAATGTGCCCAACGGTGCCAGCAAGGAAGACATTGAAAAACTCGCACTTGCCCATCAAGCGGTTGAAAAATTCCTTGAGGGCCGGCCACCAAAACGGATTATTATTGTTCCTGGCAAGCTGATCAACATTGTAGGATAAGCAAAATATGCAGACACAAGCGCACGTCATCAACCCATTTGCCAAACGTATTCACCTGCTGCTGGCGGTGGGCATTCTCCTGTGTCTGCTCATTGCCGGCTGTGGCTTCAAAATGCGCCAACCCATACCGTTGCCGTTTACCAAGCTGTATACCAATATCCCTCAAAACTCCGCCTTTGGCTCAAGGGTCTGGCGCGCTCTTCAGGCCAACTCTCCCGGTACGGTTATCACTGAAGAAGCTGCCGGAGCAGAAGCCATGTTAATTCAGGAAGGGTTTAATCGCGCCCAGCGTGAAATTTCCCTTGACGCTCAGGGCAAGGTAGAGGAATACGAACTCAACCTGGTCCTGACCTTCACCATGACAGACAGCCAAGGCAATGAACTCATCCCTACCTCACGAATATCGGCAACCCGCCAGCTGCCTTACGATGAAGATGACGCGGCGGCCAAGCAGGAAGAAATGTCACTCTTGTATTCGGACATGGAAAAAAGCATTGCCGACCGCCTGATCCGTCGCATCACTTCCCCAGATGTCATTACGACCTATCTGGAACACAATCCAAGCCCGGGGTTTGTGCCCGCACAGTAGAATGGGACAAACCTTTAACCATGATTCGTTTGCCAACCATCTTATCCAGCCTGACACAGCGCTGGATACGCTTTATTGCGTTTGTGCCGACGAACTCTTGCTACGCAATGAAACCGTTGACAGCATACGGCAGATATGCCGGGATA
>CAZPNE010000033.1:0-14274 GCA_964588255.1 uncultured Advenella sp.
GCGGGACTCGAACCCGCGTCCAGAAAACCTTCAGTTAACCAGATATACAGCTTGACTAGAATAATAACACAAAAACAAAATAAATCCACTTCCAAAGAAGCACTTTTATTTCAATGCATTACACACTTTTGTCATCCTCCAGCAATTTTTCCCAACCCTTAACCCCCAATTGGGTGACTTTTTCTATATTGCTGTCAAAAATAGCACTGGCATCTGGGTATTGTTGTGTGGCCTTATCAAGGCTCGACTCCCTGATCAAGTGCAAAACAGGATACGGTGAGCGATTGGTATAATTGCTGATGTCATCGGGCTCTGTATCGGCAAACTGATAATCAGGATGAAAACTCGCAATCTGCAGTTCACCTACCAGTTCCAGTTCTTCAAGGGTAAGTTCAGCAATATCCAGGAAGTCATTAAAATCATAAAAGTCCTCGAAGACATGCGGCACCACCAGCAAACAGGTATCCAGTATTTCAGGATCGGTATCAATCAGATTTTCACACTCTTCAGCCAATACCGCATGCAGTTCTTTGACTGTTTCGGCACCGCTCACTGCAATACGCACCTGGTTTTTTACATAAACACTTTTGGCAAAAGGACATAGATTCAGGCCGATCACTGCATTCTCTATCCATTTCTTTGTTTTTTCCAGTATTACCGTTTCTTCTGAAGGCTGAATCGTTAACATAATATGTTTAACCCGCTTAATTGATAAAGTCCTATTGTATCCTTACTATTGCAACACTGCTTACGTGTGCGGAAACAATAAAACCGGCTCATTAACCTGAACAAGCGTGTAGAATGGAACGTTTTACAATAATTTCTGGCCAGTTAGCAACATCATGACCTTTGCTTTTATTATTCCCTGTGCGATCAATGACCGTGCCACCGCCCCCATTACCAATGAGGGGGAATCAACCACCCCTCCCAACGAATCTGCCGAAAGTGCCTACAAACAGCTTATGGCCACTGTCAGCAGCATTAACCAATCTGCCAAGGGTTCATTGATATCGGTAATTGAGCATGGTGCCACCGCCCTGAATGACAAGCAGAAAAGCGGTTTATTAAAACAAATCGACATTCTGATGGAATACAACAACAACGAAATCATCCAAAAGATTATCGAACAGCACCCAGAGCGAAAAGACGCCGTCAATCTTACCGAGCTGACAAGCCTGATCTGGTTTCTGGAAGTAGCGCAACAACATCAGGTTTTCAACCAGGTGAAACGGTTGTTTTTCATTAGGCCTGGCCAAACCTTTGACCCGGCCATTCATGCAATGGCCACCAGCAAGCCTGAAACCAAAAATAAATTCATTTTGCCCAATTCTTATCCTTCATCCTATCCATCAGGGCAAACCGGCAATATCTTTCTGCAATTCAACACCCGTCTATGGAGTTTTGAAACCAGCCAGATCGCATCGCTTCTGGACAGCCTCAGAAATATGCTGGCATTCATGCAGCAACGCTTTCAGGAAGACGGCTATGTAGACCTTGGGCACTGCATGTACAAATTCATTGATGCCAGCCATATCTTCTATGACCTGGGTTTAGCCAGTAATCCCAATCCCGATTAAACCAGTAACTCCTCTACCAAGCGGCATACACCCGGCTCCCAGCCGGGCATATGCAAGTTGAACACCTCTTTTATTTTGTGATTGTTCAATCTTGAATTCAGGGGACGGCTGGCTGGCATAGGATATTGGGCAGTGGCAACCGGTACAACGTCTTTCAATGCCAATGGCACTCCCATGGCACGTAATTGCGCGAAGATCAAGTTGGCATAGGCCAACCATGAAGTTTCTCCATCTGGAACCAGGTGATAAATACCATTCAATGCACTGCGGCCTGCCCCCGGCACCTCATTAAAATAGGCCCTGACAGCATGCGCCGTGATGTCTGCAATCAGATCTACCCCGGTAGGCACCCCAATCTGGTCATTCACGATAGCCAGTTTTTCTTTTTCCTGTGCCAGCTTAATCATTGTTTTGGCAAAATTACCCCCATGCGTACCATAAACCCAGCTGGTGCGGAATATCATATGCCCACACCCTGAATGGGCAATTTGCCGCTCGCCTTCCAGCTTGGTATAACCGTAGTAATTAACGGGATTGCCTGGCGCCATTTCCAGCCGCGCCTGCTCTCCGGTACCATCAAAAACATAATCACTGGAATAATGTACCAGCAAACCATGATGAGCCTTCAGTGCACAGGCGATTGCCGCTGGCGCTTGGGCATTAATCAAAAATGCCTGCTCACGGTCTGATTCTGCCCTGTCAACCGCCGTATAGGCAGCCGCATTCACCACCACTTCAGGCTTCAAATACCCAATGGTTTTTGCCAGTCCATGGAGGTCTGACAAATCACCGCACAAACCATGCTCATTGTGGCGGGACAAGGCAAACACTTCCCCCAACGGTTGCAATGCACGTTGCAATTCCCAGCCAAGCTGGCCGTTTTTTCCCAGTAATAAAATTTTCATGGTTCTTGCTTTATTCCTGTTTATTGAATACACCACCCAAATGACGACGCAGAAAAAGACTGACATCATCAATGATGGTAAATACCACCGGGATGACCAGCAAACTTAAAAAAGTGGAGGTAATAAGACCGCCAATCACGGCAATGGCCATCGGTGAACGAAATCCAGGATCTGCCTCACTCAACCCAAAAGCCAGGGGCACCATACCAGCCCCCATGGCCAAGGTTGTCATTAAAATGGGGCGAGCCCTTTTATGACAGGCATCAAGCAATGCCTCATAACGGGAAAGTTGCTTTTCACGTTGCGCCAAAATAGCATATTCAACCAGCAAAATTGAGTTTTTGGTTGCGATGCCCATCAGCATAATAAGGCCAATTAAAGACGGCATGGAAAAACTCTTTCCCGCCAGCAACAGCCCCAGGAAGGCACCACCCAGCGACAGGGGCAAGGCTGCCAGAATCGTGAATGGATGCAAAAATTGTTTAAAAAGCAAGACCAGCACAATATAGATGCAAATAATGCCAACGGCGATTGCCAGCGAAAAGCTCTCGAACAATTCTTCCATCACTTCCGCATCACCAATACTGACAATAGAAATTCCCGCTGGCAATTGCTGGATTGAAGGCAACTGCATGACTTTGTTTATCACATCCCCCAATGCCTGACCGGAAAGCTCAATTTCAAAATTGATATTTCTGGCCCGATCATAACGATTAACCACAACAGGCCCGGCCCCCAGACGAATATCCGCAATCGTACTCAGGGGCACCGCCCCCTGCGAACCAGGCACCTTCAGATCACTAAGAAACTCAATATCTTCAAGCACCCACTTTTGCAATGTAACCACAATCGGCACCTGACGCTGATCTACGTTCAGTTTGGACAATGCCACATCATAATCCCCACTGGTCGCCACTCTTAGGGTATCGGCAATGGCGACACTGCTAACCCCATACTCGGCAGCCAAATCATATTTGGGATGAATTTCAATTTCAGGACGCACCAGACTGGCTGTGGAAGATATATTTCCCAACCCCGCAATGGTTCTCAAGTCACGGCCCACATTCAGCGCAGCCGCCTGCAAGGCATCGGCATTATCCCCGGACAAGACCAGAACATACTTTTCTCCCGAACCACCTAGCCCGACTTTTATCCTGACACCCGGTATTTGCAGCAACAAATCCCGGAACTCATTTTCCAACACCTGTTTGACAGGTCGCTCTCCCCGCTCTTTTAACAAGATGGTCAAGGTGGCTTTACGGACATCCTGCGTGGTTCCTATGGCAAACATATCGCCACCGGCCGCCCCCCCACCGATACTGGTATAAATTCCCTCTATATACGCATTACCCGCCAGCAGGGAACGTGCATGATCGGCCGCTTCCCTGGTTTCTTCAATTTGGGAACCGGGCGGCAATTCAAGATAAACCTGGGTCTGGGAAGTATCATCGGGCGGCATGAAGCCGGTAGGCAACAAAGGCACAATCATTATCGAGCCGATAAAAAACAAGCCCGACAACACCACGGTTATCCAGCGATGATGCAGGCACTTTTTAACCAATGACAGATATATCCGCATCCAGCCGGCATCTTTTTCCTGCCGGGTAGCCGGTTTCAGGATATAGGCACACATCATGGGCGTCAGCATGCGGGCAACCACCAGGGAAGCAAACACTGCCAAAGAAGCCGTCCAGCCAAATTGCTTGAAAAACTTGCCGGCAATGCCACTCATGAAAGCCGTTGGCAAAAATACGGCAATTAATGAGAAAGTGGTGGCTACCACGGCAAGCCCAATTTCATCAGCCGCTTCCATGGCAGCCTGGTACGGTGTTTTACCCATTCTCAGATGGCGTACAATATTTTCCACCTCGACAATCGCATCATCAACCAGAATGCCCACCACCAATGACAAAGCCAGCAGCGTTACTACATTAACGGTAAATCCCAGAAAATACATGCCGATAAATGCAGGAATAATTGACATGGGCAAGGCAACCGCCGAAATCAGGGTTGCCCGGATATTTCTCAGGAATATCCAAACCGCCACCACGGCCAGCAACGCACCTTCATACAGCATATGCATGGAGCCATTGTATTCACCCTGCACGGGTGAAACCAGATCAAATGCCCTGGCAAATTCAATATCGGCATGCTTGCCTTCAAGCGTTGCCAGGGCCTCAAGCACCCCCTTGCCGACCTCAATTTCGCCCGCCCCCCTGCTACGTGACACCTCAAAGGCAATAACCGGCTGGCCATTCATGAAAGCGGCGGTTTCAGGATCGGCGTAAGCATCGGTAATGATCGCTACATCGGACAAGGTAATCACCTGGCCGTTGTTTAAGGAAATTTGTATATTGGCCAGTTCAGCCGCTGTTTTAACTGTCCCCATGGTTCGAATGGGCTGATTCTGCTGTCCCAGCTCGGTTTTGCCACCGGACAATTCCTTTTGGATATCCCTGAGTTTCCTGGAAATTTCGGCTGCCGTGGCCTGTAAGCCTTGCATCAAAACCGGATCAAGTTCTATTTTAATCTGACGCTCTACCCCACCGACCCGATTGATCGCCCCCACCCCGGGGACGGCCAGCAATGCCTTGGAGACTTCGTTATCCACAAACCAGGAAAGATCAGTCTGGTCCATTCGGCTGGAATGAACGGTAAAGGCCAGAATAGGCTGGGCCGCCATCTCCAGTTTTGTGACTACCGGTTCACGGATATCAGCCGGCAAATCGTTCCTGATGCTTGAAATGGCACTGCGTACATCATCCACGGCTTCCTGGGTTGGCTTTTCAAGATTAAACTGTGCCGTAATGGTTGCCACACCATCTTGCAAGGTGCTGAAAATATGCTTGATACCCTGCACCGTAGCCAGCTTGTCTTCCATTTTGCGGGCAACATCATTTTCCAATTGTGAAGGCGTTGCACCTTCAAGTACTGTGGTCACCACAACCGTAGGCAAATCAATATCTGGAAAATTCTGTATTTTCATCAGATGGAATGAAAACAACCCCATCAGGGTCAACAACACGAAAATCATGCAGGCCGGCAAAGGATTCCTAATGGACCAGGCTGACACGTTCATGGCATTTACCGCCCGGCCGTTTCAAATACCGCGTCTGCCACACGAACCGTGTCGCCGTCTTCAAGGAACCGTGCCCCTTTCACTACAATAGTTTCTCCTGAGTCCAGACCCGATAGTACCTCTACCCCGTCTGGCAAGGACTGCCCGATTTCTATTTTCCGCAACGCAACCCTGGCTTGATCCCCTAGCACAAACACATAATAAAAACCATCCCGCAACACCAGAGCCTGACGTGGCAAAGCGATGACTTTATGGGCACCCAACTGGAAGTCGCCCTTGACAAACATACCCGCCTTAACCTGGGAATCGGGAACAATATCCACATACACAATTGCCTGCCGGGTTTGTTCATTCAGGGAGGGGGATTGTTGCCTGACCGTGCCGCTAACCGAAATATCATTATTAATATGCAGCAGAACCTTTTTACCCGGCTCAAGTACACCCAAATGGCGGCTGGACACTGACGCCTCCCATTGCAATTTATTCTGGACAATTAGGTGAAAAAGCTCCTGGCCGGGGTTATAAACTGCCCCCAATACCGCCGATTTCGCCGAAACCACTCCTTCATAGGGTGCGAGTAACCGGGTGTAGGCCAAGCGTTGCTCTTGCCCAACCAGTGCAGCCTGGGCTGACGCCAATTGTGCCTGATTGATTTTTTCAGTGGCCAGGATCTGGTCTGCTTCCTGTTGACTGACGGCACCACTCCCCATGATACGGCGAATACGATTGGCGTTTTTTGTGGCCTGCTCCAGGCTAGCCTGTGCCTGAATGATGGCAGCCTTGGTCTGGTCGATTTCCGACCTGATCGTCGTGTCATCGAACTCTGCCAGAAGCTGTCCCGCCTGGACAACATCACCCACATCGGCAAACACCTGTTTCAGGCGTAACCCTGTGGTTTGCACACTAACACTGGCATCCTGCCAAGGCCGGATATTGCCCGTTGCCGACAAGGTTCTTTCTAGGTCAGCAAACTTGACCGGCTGTACGGAAACCGTCAGTGCAGGACGGGCCTGCTCAGCAGGGGTATCTTGGGCCCATACCCAAGATACCCCTAGAAACAGGCCTAAAAACAATACTGCGGATCGTATTGAAATGCCATGCATCAATTATTATCTTCCAGCGAGAAGTAAGCCGCAATGCCTGTGGTTTACTTGTTTACGTTAACCATATCCACCACAATATTGGCCGCTTCTTTTGCTGCGATATCAATGTTTTCCTTACGTTTTTTCTCATTGGCCAATTCTTCTTTCAGGTTACCTTCACCCGCCTGCAGCCCATCATCAAGACGGAAACTGCCTATATCGGACTCGCCCAGTTCTTTACGCCTGGTTTCAAAATCCTTGCGTTGGGTTTCCATATTTTCACGCTCACCGAGGCGGGTTTGATAGTTCAGGGAAATGACTTTCTGATCGGACAACTTACGCGCATAGTCCAATTCATCCTGCATTAATTTCCAGCTACCGGACTCATTGACCCGATCTTTATGCAAACTGGAGAGATTAACAATCGTTTGTTTCAGATCACCAACGGGCTTGAACGAAGCAGGGTCAATCGCCGTCCATGGCATGGCATTTTCGTAACTGGACTCACCCAGTTCCTTGGCATCAAACACAGTTGGGAAGATAATGTCTGGCACGACCCCCTTAACCTGCGTTGAGCTGCCGTTAACACGAAAAAACTTCTGGATCGTCCACTTCAAAGAGCCCAGTTCTTCATCTTGGGGACGACGCAAAAACTCGTTCAGGCCACGAATGGTTTGCACTGACCCTTTACCCCAGGTTGGATCACCCAATATAACACCACGCCCGTAATCTTGCATGGCACCCGCAAAAATTACGGATGCCGAGGCAGAAATACGATTAACCAGAACCGCTACAGGCTTGTCCCACACCAGATCTGACTTCATGCTACGCACATTGGAAACCGAACCTTCAGCCGTACGAACCTGCACGATAGTACTTGGGCCGTCAATAAACAGTCCGCTCAGGTTCGCGGCTTCAGTCAGGGAACCACCACCATTATTACGCATATCAAGAACAATGCCATCAACATTGGCCTTGTTCAGCTCTTCAAGAATGGCGCGAACATCACGTGTCACACTTTTAAAGTTATCCTCACCACGGGCACGGGCATCAAAATCTTCATAAAAACTGGGGATTGTGATAACAGCCACTTTTTTAAGTTGCCCATCATTTTCAACTTCAAGTATTTTATATTTGGCTGCCTGATCTTCAAGGGTTACCTTTTGGCGTACCAGCGTAACCACTTTTTGCTTTCCGTCGATACCGCCTTCGGAAGGAATAATTTCAATTCTGACCGTACTTCCACGCTTGCCGCGAATTTTATTGACGATATCATCAAGACGCCAGTCAACCACGTCTTCCATAGGACCTTTTTCACCCTGACCTACCGCTACAATGCGGTCACCTGGCTGAATCTGCCCTGATTTGGCCGCAGGACCACCCGGCACCACTTCTCGAATTTGCCCATACTCATCACGCTTTTGCAATACGGCACCTATCCCATCGACAGACAGGCTGATTTGCACATCAAAATTCTTGGCCGAGGTTGGACTGTAATAATTGGTATGCGGGTCGGTGCTGCTGGCATAAGCATTAATGAACATTTCGCTCACATCTTCGCTACTCATGCGTAAAATCTGGTTGCGGTTATTAATATACCGCTTGCTTAAAGTTTCCTTGATTTTTTCATCGGTACTGCCCGCCAGTTTCAATCTTAAATAGTCATTCTTGATACGCTTGCGCCACAAATCGTTGATTTCTTCATTGGTTTCAACCCATTTGCTTTTCTTGCGATCAAGCTCAAACGACTCATCAACCGAAAAATCGAAATCATCCTTCAAGGTGGACAGGGCATGATCAAAACGTTGCTCTACGCGATCCCGGTAAATCTCAAAAATATCGAATGGGATTTGTAGACGGCCACTTAGCAGCATGTCGTTCATTTGATCTTTCACGGCAGAAAATGTATCGATATCCGACTGCAGGAAAAACATTTTTGATGGGTCGAGCATTTTCAGATATTCATCAAAAATCGCGTGGGACATTTTAAGGTCCAATGGCTTTTTATCATATTCGAAACGCGTCAGGATATTTGAAACAATAATTGCCGCCTTGGAATGCTCGACATCAGGGCTAATCTCTTGTTTCTGGGGCTTTTTCAGATTGCCTGAAGTGGCCAATTCTGTTTTGCCGGACACCATCTCTGCATATTGCCGGGCCAACACCGGCCGGGTGACCTGGGCCTGACCCATTTGATCTACCTTGCTGATGGTTTCGGAGTCGGCATATACACACCCAGAGGCGGCAATGAATGCCAACGCAGCTACTAACACTTTAAACTTCATGCGACACAATCTCTTTTCAGTAAAATCAAGCAATATCTACCTGCCTGATTTATATATATATATTTAACAGTCGGTTTTATAAACAGACCATGCCTGGATATAAAAATCGCTTACCCTTTCAAGTGCTACAACCCGGTATATTTGGCCGTAATTCTTTTTCACAAGATAAAAGACACTGTATTTTTGAAAAAGTTTATTTTATTTACCCTGTCCCACTTTTACAAAAAGCGGTTTTAACCGTGTTTTACCACAGCCCACCTAAAATTGAAACAAAAAGCACAAGACTGATATTAGCAGGATATTCGCCAAAAGTTACAGGAAAAAAAAGTACCCGGTAAATGCAAATGCTTCATCCTGCTACAATTCATCAAACCACGAACAAACCAGAGAGACATTCATGGCCAGCCATCTTCAGAAAACATCAACAATGGCACGCTTTAGCGACCTATTTTCCGTTATTTCCATATTATTTTGTACCAGCCTTCCCGTTCAGGCACAAAATACCGACTTTTCCGCCTGCCTGAACAGGCTACAACCTGAAGCACAAAAGGCCGGTATTTCAAGCCAGTCTTTTAAGCAGTTGACTGGCAATATTGTGCCTGATATGGGTATTCTGGAAAAACTGGATTATCAACCAGAATTCAAACAACCCATTTGGGACTACCTGGCCGCCCTTGTCGATGAGCAACGCATCCAGGAAGGCACCCAAAACCTCAGCCTTCACAAGAACACCCTGTCTCGCATCCAGAAAATCTACGGTGTTGACCCCGCAACGGTTGTTGCCGTTTGGGGAGTGGAAAGCAACTTCGGCCAGACTTTTGGCAAATACCCGCTTATCCAGGCTTTGGGTACATTAAGCTGTTATGGGCGCCGGCAGGCCTTTTTCCAGAAAGAATTCTTCGCCGCACTCAGGATCCTGCAATCGGGCGATATTACACCCGAGCGTCTGGTTGGTTCATGGGCGGGAGCTTTCGGGCACACCCAATTCATGCCAACGACTTTTGAGCGGCTTGCCGTTGATTTTAATGGTGATGGACAGCGTGACCTGATGGACAATACCGAGGATGCCCTGGCCTCTACCGCCAACTACCTGGCCAAAAATGGCTGGCAAAGCGGACAAGCCTGGGGATTTGAAGTAAAACTGCCCGACAACCTGCCCATTGCCAATGAAGGACGTAAAAAGAAAAAAACCATACAAACCTGGGCCAATAAAGGAGTTACCACTATCAACGGCAAAGCCCTAAACACCCTGGTTCCTGCCTCCATGAAAGCAGGCCTGCTTACCCCCGCGGGCGCCAAAGGTCCGGCTTTTCTGGTTTTCAAGAATTTTGACGTGATATATAGCTACAACGCGGCAGAAAGCTATGCCCTTGCCATTGCCCACTTGTCTGACCGCCTGAAAGGTGAAGGCGCTTTCAAGACAGCCTGGCCCACCGATGACCCGGGCCTGTCACGAACCGAACGGGTCGCATTGCAAAAAATACTGCTTCAGAAAGGCCATGATATTGGTGAGCCCGACGGCTTGATTGGCAGCAAAACCCGTGAGGCGATCAAAGCCGAACAAGCCAGATTAGGCCTGCAAGCCAATGGCCGTGCCGGACAAAAAATCCTGCGCGCCCTGCAATAAACAAATTAAACGGTAAGCCTCAGGCATAAAAAAACGCAGCGCTATTTTTCTGGCTGCGTTTTTTATCCATTTTTATTTTCTTATTTCCATCCGCGCTACCCCTTCCGCCTGAACGGCAAGGCTTATCGCGCACCTGCCCAGGAACCCTGAGCAGCCACCGGAAAGATCACTCCACCTGCTGACTGGCACAAACACTTCTTAAAAATGCCTCGCATTTAGCCAGCTGCTCCAAGGCGATGTATTCGTTAGCCTTATGCGCCTGCTCTATACTACCCGGACCGCAAATAACCGTTGGAATACCGGCCTGCTGAAACAGCCCACCTTCAGTGGCATAAGCCACTTTGGCAATATCGGATTCTTTGGTCAAGCCACGTACCAATTGCATAATCGCTTCTTTTTCTGCCGTTTCCATACCTGGTGCATTGGCTAGTTTAATCAGTTCAATACCGGCAACGGCGTTTTCTTTTTTCATCTTCGGCACCAGGACTTCATTAATATAAGCTTCTATGCGCTCCAGAATTTCAGTGGGTGACTGTGCGGGCAGCGTACGGTACTCAAAAAGAAACTCACAATATGCAGGGACCGTATTAATGGCATTGCCTCCCTGTATGGTACTGGTTTGTCCCGTTGTAAAAGGCACATCAAAATACGCATCAAAGGGCCCTTTTTGCTTTATCTCATCGGTCAGGTCACGGAACATGCAGATAATACGTGCGGCATACTCAATGGCATTGGTACCCAAGGGCGTTAATGAAGAGTGCGCAGCACAACCATGGACAACACATTTGTATGCACTAATTCCTTTATGCGCCACAACCGGCCGCATGCTGGTGGGTTCCCCCACAATACAGCCTGCCGGTTTAATGCCCTTTTGCGCCAGTTCTCTTAGCATGATGGGCGCCCCCAGGCAGCCAATTTCCTCGTCAAAAGAAAAGGCCAGATGCAGCGGTGCTTTAAGACGGGTCTTGGCAAATTCAGGCACCAAAGCCAGAACCGTGCCAATAAAGCCTTTCATGTCACATGCCCCACGGCCATATAAACGCCCCTTGTCTTCTTGCGCCACAAAAGGCTCACTGTCCCACGCCTGTCCGTCCACCGGAACCACATCAGTGTGTCCAGACAACACCAGCCCTCCTTCAAGCGCCTCTCCGGTGGCAGACGGGATGGTTGCAAACAGATTGGCTTTTTTCCCGTCTTCATTAAACACCAGAAAACACTCTACTCCACACTGAGAAAGATAAGCCTTGATGTAGTCAATCAATTCAAGGTTCGAATATCGGCTGGTGGTATCAAAACCAATGAGTTTTTTAGTCCAGTCAAGACTGGTTTGCGGAAATGTAGGCATACCCACCCGTTGAATAAAAGAAACAATCCTGAAGTGTATCAGCTGTGCTGTTGTAAAAATTACATCAAAAACGCCTAAATGTTGGTTTTTTAAGACTGCCATAAAAAAACATTGCTTTATTAAAAAATAACGTGCATAATTACGTTCTTGCTTAATCTGATTTAAGTAATTGGCTCTTTAGCTCAGTCGGTTAGAGCGACGGAATCATAATCCGCAGGTCCCCCGTTCGAATCGGGGAAGAGCCACCAAATGATTCTTTTTAGAATCAAACAGTTAAGCCACTTTTTAAGTGGCTTTTTTGTTTTATGCGGCTTCGATTTTGCTTATGGGTGACCAAAAGGTGACCGAATTTGCATGCATCTCCAGATGACTTGCATCTAAATGAGCATATTTTTTTACCATTTCTAAAGTTTCCCACCCCCCAAGTTCTTTCAGTACCATTAAGGGTGTGCCAGACTGGACGTGCCAGCTTGCCCAAGTGTGACGCAAGTCATGAAAATGAAAATCACCTAAGCGCAATTTTTTAACTGCTGAATTAAATGACTTTCTGTTAATTTCCTTAGGGTGTGTCCCCGTATCCCTTACAAAAACCCATTTTTTGTTTTTCCCTAAACATGACCAAATTACAGACATGGCATCAGAATTTAAGGGAATAGGACGGGATTTCCCTGATTTAGCTTTATCACCTGTGACCCAGCATAGCTTTTTTCCAATATCTACCTGTGACCATTCCAAAGAAAGTATTTCGCTCATTCTAGCCCCTGTAGACAGAGCAAATGAACATACATTCTTCATCCATTCAGTTTGAAATTGATTAATTAATAACTGGGCTTGCTCACGAGTTATCCAGCGGATTCTTACATCTGCCTCTTTAAACTTCCCGAGTTTTGGTATTTTTTGCAGCCAGTTTTCATCATAAGCAATGTGTAAAATCCGGGACATAGTAGCCAAATATCGGTTTTTAGTAGCAGCAGCCAATGGCTGTGCCTTACTCTTGCCGCTTTTAACTAAACGATGAGTAGGTAAATTATTGAATATTTCATCAGATGTTAAAGAACTGATTGCTCTACCACCAAAACAACTCCGCCAATACTTAATATGACGTATTTTGGTTTTATAGTCTTTTTGGCCTTCCGATAGCTTCAGCACCTTTAAAGCCGCCTGGTCAAAAGAAAATTCTGGCTGTTCACCCAGCTTATCCAGGCGCCATAACTCAGCTTTTACCTTGTCGTGGTACTCTTGCGCTTGCCTTTTGTCATGGGTTCCAGTAGAGCGTCTAACTCTTTCCCCACCTGATGTCCTGATATCAATCCACCAGAATGAAGATTTAGATTTTTTGTAGATCGGCATAATGTATTACTCTCATTACCGACTTGCAATGATAATCTAAAAACATTGTTATTCTTTTTGCTAAGATTATCAAGTGAAGACGGCCAAATAAACCATTTACGTCCGCCAGGCAATTGAAAGCCCAGAAGATGACGTTTCGTATATATAGTGTGATAGCACACCCCTAAAAGGCTTGCGGCTTCTTTTATTGTCAATGCTTTTTGCTTATCCATTTCAAAGTTCCAGTTCAATTTGGGTTGCCCGTGTCGGCTCCAGCTGCTCTTTGTAAAAAGTGACCTGCAGCTGTTCCTTTACGCTTTCGCTGGCAAATCTGGATACATTTAACATTCCGGCCTCCATGGACTTTAAGCGTTCGGCCTGTTCACTACCTACAGAGCCAAGCAATGACTGAAATTGTTCCTTTGCCTGCTCCAGTTCAGATTTTTCAGGCTGTGCCTGGGACTGGGCATTCCGATCTGTTGGCAATGACTCAATTTTTTTATCCGCTACCTGCTCCTTGAGCTGGATTTTTTCCAATACCAGGAAGTCATGAATTTTTTCGGCATCTTGACATGCCCGTACAATTTCAAATGGATCCTCTTGTAATCCTTTAATCCAGGAACCTACATACGCCACATGCTGCCCAGGATCGTGACTGATGCCCAATGATTGGCCAACCATCATGGATGCAATTTCTGCCCTTAATTCTTCTTTTGCATACGCTTGCGCGCCAAATGTGTTCATCAATGGACGGTTTAAACGGCTCTCATGGCCAGTCCAATGCCCCAGTTCGTGTAAGGCTGTTGCATAATACTTTTCTGCATCAGGAAACTGCTCACGCAATGGTAAAACAATATGATCCCTTACCGGGCTGTAATAAGCCCGATCACCGGCCATATGATTAATTTGAGCACCGGACTTATTCAGTATTTCTTCAGCCCGTTCCAATGGCTGCCATGCCCGTTCTGGTGCCTTGAGTGCAGGCGTAAACTTACCGTCAAGCGCACAGTTCATAACTAGAGGCTTCTGCTGCTAACTGTCGTTT
>CAZPNE010000034.1:0-14232 GCA_964588255.1 uncultured Advenella sp.
TACCTATAAACCCTAATGGCTCAACAAAATTTTCAGGAACAGACCGTTACATAGCGACCGAAGACCTTAAATTGGCGGTCAATGCTGCCTTGACTTTACAGCGTCCGCTGTTAATCAAGGGTGAACCCGGCACAGGTAAAACCATGCTGGCCGAAGAAGTGGCCAAGGCATTGGGTCGCGATTTACTGCAATGGCATATCAAGTCCACCACCAAGGCTCATCAGGGGCTCTACGAGTACGATGCCGTGTCCCGCCTGCGTGATTCGCAACTGGGTGATGAACGGGTCAAGGATATCCGCAATTACATTAATAAAGGCGTACTGTGGCAGGCTTTTGAAGCAGAAAAACCCTGCGTTGTCCTGATTGACGAGATTGACAAGGCCGACATTGAGTTCCCCAACGACTTATTGCGCGAACTGGACCAAATGGAGTTTCATGTATACGAAACCCAACAAACCATTGTGGCCAGACACCGTCCTTTGGTTATTATTACCTCGAATAATGAAAAAGAGCTGCCCGACGCATTTCTGCGCCGTTGCTTTTTCCACTACATCCAGTTTCCCGACCGTGCCACATTAAAAGACATTGTGCATGTGCATTTCCCCGATATCAAGGCCGAAGTCCTGCGTGCTGCCCTTGATCATTTCTTTACCCTGCGCGAAGCGCCCGGCCTGAAAAAGAAGCCCTCCACGTCTGAATTTCTTGACTGGCTGTCACTACTGATTTCCGAAGACATCAGCGCCGGAAAAATTGATGCTCATGCAGCGACCGCCATCCCCATCATGGCAGGTGCACTCTTGAAAAACGAACAGGACATGAGCCTGCTGGAACGACTTTCCGCCATGGCGCAGAATATGCGTCGCTCATAAATCAGGCTGCCCATGTTTATCAATTTCTTCTACCACCTTCGCAATCACAAGCTGCCGGTATCCGTCAAAGAATACCTGACACTGCTTGAGGTCTTGCGTGAACAGGTCATGGCACCCACTTTGCATGATTTCTATCTGCTGTCACGCCTGACACTGGTTAAAGATGAAACGCTGTTTGACCGTTTTGACCAGGCCTTCTCCCTCTTTGCAAAAGGCGTCGAGGCCCAATTGGCCGACAGCAAGGAAATCCCGCTGGAATGGCTGATGAACGAATTGCAAAATTCACTCACGCCAGAAGAAAAAGCGGCCATCGAAAAACATGGCTGGGAAAAGCTCATGGAGCTGTTCAAGCAACGCCTTGAAGACCAGCAAGAACGGCATGCCGGCGGTAACAAATGGATTGGTACGGGTGGCACCTCGGCTTATGGAAATAACGGCTATCACCCGGAAGGCATTCGCGTGGGGGGAGAGTCCGCCGGTCACCGCACGGCCGTCAAGGTATGGGATGAGCGCCTCTTCAAGGAATATGATGACCAGCAGGAACTGGGCACCCGTAATTTCAAGGTTGCCCTAAAACGCCTGCGCCGCTTTGCCCGCGAAGGCGCTGCCGAAGAGCTTGATCTTGATGACACCATTCGCAGTACCGCCCGCAATGCCGGCTACCTGGATGTCAAAATGGTTCCCGAACGTCACAACAACGTCAAGGTCCTGATGCTGCTTGATGTTGGTGGCAGTATGGATGACCATATCAGCCGCGTTGAGGAGCTGTTTTCGGCGGCCAGCAGCGAGTTCCATCACCTGGACGTTTATTATTTCCATAACTGCATCTACGAGCGCGTCTGGCGCTATAACAGTAACGGGCGCCGCAACTACATTGACACCTGGGAATTACTCCGAAAATACAATGCGGACTGGCGCCTGATCCTGGTTGGCGATGCCACTATGAGCCCCTACGAAATCATGCATCCGGGCGGCTCGGTTGAGCATTACAATAAGGAAACCGGTGCGGCATGGCTGCATCGGCTTCTGGAACACTGGCCCAAATCCATCTGGCTTAATCCCGAACCCACCAGTTATTGGCCTTACCGGCAATCCATCGAACTGATCCGTAATATTCTACAAAACCGGATGTACGGGGTGACCGTTGCCGGCCTGGAAGAAGGTATGCGGTTCTTGTCCAAATAACCGCTTGTTGTTAACGCAGTATTTGCCTGATCATACAAACAGCCATGAGACAACGTCTGCCACTTTCGCTTTACATTACCTTATTACTACTGCCTTTTTTCCTTTTTATGTCATCACCCATTCCCGCCACAAGCGCCCCCACCCAACCGGTACAAATCCACAGTATCGAAGGCATTACCGAATACAAACTGGATAACGGTTTACGGGTTCTGCTGGCTCCCGATCAATCCAAGCCCACCACCACGGTCAACATGACCTATCTGGTGGGTTCCCGCCACGAACAATACGGGCGTACCGGTATGGCTCACCTGCTCGAACATTTAATGTTCAGGGGCACGCCCAATACCCCCAATGCACTGGCTGAGTTTTCAAAAAGAGGCTTGCAGGCAAATGGCTCCACGTCGGCAGACCGCACCAACTACTATGCCAGTTTTGCCAGCGACCCTGAAACCCTGAAATGGTATTTGACCTGGCAGGCCGATGCCATGCGCAATGCGTCCATCCAGGAGGAAGACCTGAATGCCGAACGCAGCATTGTCCTGAATGAGCTTGAACGCGGAGAAAACAACCCTTTCAGGACCCTGACAGAAAAAATGCGTTCAACCGCATACCAGTGGCACAATTACCGCAACAGCACCATTGGCGCCCGCAGTGATCTTGATGGCATGCAAGCCAGCGAATTACGTGATTTTTACAACCGCTACTACCAGCCTGACAATGCCGTCCTGGTTGTTGCCGGCCAGTTTGAGCCAGCGCAAACGTTAAGACTGATTAACGAGCTGTTCAGCGCCATTCCCAGACCCGAACGCTCCCTGACAGAAGCACCTACGGTAGAGCCCCAACAGGACGGCGAGCGCCAGGTCATCCTTGAACGCAGCGGGGGCATGCCCTTTATTGCCACCACTTACCACATCCCTGCCGCATCCAGTGAACAATATATCCTGCTGGACATTGCTGCCGGTATTCTGGCCGACAGTCCATCAGGTCCCCTTTACAAAGAGCTGGTAGAAAACAACCTGGCCACCGGTGTCTTTGGCTTTGCCATGGCACACCATCATCCCGGGCTCATCTTTTTTGGTGCCCAGCTCAATGACACCATGGATACGGCCAAGGCACAGCAAACCCTGCATGAGGTGCTTGAGCAAAGTGCCAAACACCCAATTACCCAAGCGCAGCTGGATCGGGCCAAAAACAATTGGCTTACCCAATGGGATGAACTGTTTGCCAGTACCGAACAAATGGGCATTGGCCTGTCAGAAGCTATTGCCTCGGGTGACTGGCGGCTTTTCTTTCTGGAGCGTGACCGGGTCAAGAACATCACCCTGGAAGATGTCCAACAGGCCATAAACACTTATTTGCTGGCCAGCAACCGCACCAGCGGGCTTTACAAACCCACCGACAATCCGCAACGTGCACCGTTCGAAACCATTCCAGATATTGCGCAGTTATTGAAAGACTACAAAGGCGATCCCTCTTTTACGCAAACGGATGCTTTTGACTCCTCTCCAGAAAACATCGACAAGCTGACCCGGCGTGAAGTGATCCAGCTGCCCAATGGCACCATTAGCACCGCCATGCTGGTCAAGCCAACCCGGGGCAATCGCGTCCAGGCCGATTATAAAATCCAGTTTGCCAACGCCGAAGCCATGAACGATATGGCCAGCCTGTCCGCAGCGGCGGCTTCTTTAATCGATAACGGCACCGCTACCATGTCGCGCCAGGAAATCCAGGATCGCATAGACGCCCTGCAGGGCAACATTCATTTCGGCATTAGTGGCAACCGGATGATGGTGTCTATTTCCACCCACAAAAAGCATTTCCCCGAATTACTGCAATTCAGCCTTGAACTTATCCAACAGGCCAACTACCCACTGAAAGAGGTGGATGAGTACAAGGAACAGGTCATCACTTCTGTGAGAAATGCCATGACTGAACCCGGCGCACTGGCCAACAATACCCTTAGTCGCCACAGCAATATCTGGCCCAAAGGCGATATTCGCTATGTACCCACTTATGAGGAATTGATCACCAACATTCAAGCCATCAATCCCGAAGCCCTGCTTGAGTTTCAAGACAAATTCTTTGGGTCGGGTGATATTGATGTCGCGATCGTGGGTGACTTTGATCCTAAACAAATCAAAAACATACTGGAAGAGAGTCTTAAAAGCTGGAAGCAGGCACCCAACTATGAGCGGATAGAGATGCCCTACCATGCCGTGAAAGCAGCCACATTCACGATTGAGACGCCTGACAAGGCCAATGCCGTATATATGGCCAGACTGCCGGTCGAACTGCAAAACGACCACCCCGATTATCCGGCCCTGTTCATGGCCAATTACCTGCTGGGCGCTACTGAAACTTCCCGCCTGTGGACCCGTATTCGTACCCAGGAGGGTCTGTCTTACAGCATCCGCAGTTCACTGAATGTTTCTTCTTTCGAGCCCTCTGGCACATGGTCATTGCAGGCTATTTATTCGCCCGCTGAAAAGGAACGCGTTAAATCCCTGATTGATGAAACTATCCAGACTACGTTGAAAGACGGTTTTACCGAAGAAGAGCTGGCTGATGGCATCCGTTCGGTCCTTAACCTGCGCTCGCTGTCCCGTTCACAGGATAGCGTCCTGTCTTCTACCTGGCTGAAATATCTGGCACTGGATCGGAGTTTTGAATGGAACAGGAAATTTGAAAACGTCATTCAGAACCTGACCATCGCCGATGTCCACCAAGTCATGAAGGCGTACCTGAAACCGGAAAACATGTCAGAAGCGTTTGCCGGTGATTTTGTCGGCAAGAAAAACTGATCCATTCCGGCCAGTCTGATACTCCCACGCAGGAGCGTGGGAGCAAGATAAGCGTTTGCCGGTGATTTTGTCGGCAAGGCAAACTGACACTTCCACCAAGAACGGCCCCAAGCATAAAAAAATGCACGTTGTGATAACGTGCATTTTTTCTTAAAATGAAGGTTTTCTTTACCGAAATCTAACTGGTAAAAAACTTCTTGACCCGATCAGTCCAGGATTTATTTTGCGGTGAATGACGGTCACCGCCATCATCCAGCGCTGTCTCGAATTTACGCAACAGGTCTTTCTGCTCATCGTTCAGGCGTACTGGTGTTTCAACAATCACATGGCAATACAGATCGCCAGGATAATTAGAGCGAACGCCCTTAATCCCTTTGCCGCGCAAACGGAATGTCTTGCCGGTTTGCGTGCCTTCGGGAATGGTGATCTCACCTTTTCCACCCAAGGTCGGTACTTCAAGGTTTCCACCCAAAGTAGCCGTCACGAAGGGTAATGGTACCTGACAGTGCAAGTCATCGCCATCACGCTCAAAAATGCTGTGTTCCTTGAGGTGAATTTCCACATACAAATCACCGGAAGGGCCACCATTGACACCCGGTTCGCCATTACCGGCCGAACGGATGCGCATTCCTTCATCAATCCCGGCAGGAATCTTGACCTGAAGGGTTTTATTCTTGCGTTTGCGGCCTACGCCATCACAGGCCGTGCAAGGATCCTTGATTTCCTGACCGGAACCATGACAGGTTGGGCAGGTTTGCTGAACGCTGAAAAAGCCCTGCTGCATGCGAACCGCACCACTGCCGCCACAAGTATGGCAGGTAGTAGGTTTGGTGCCTGCTTTGGCACCGGTGCCATGGCAAACATCACAATGCTCCCAACTGGGTACACGGATTTCAGTATCAAACCCGTTGGCAGCCTGCTCAAGGGTAATTTCAAGGCTGTAGCGCAAATCGGCGCCACGGTAAACTTGCGGACCACCGCCACGGCGACCGCCACCACCGCTAAAGATGTCACCAAAAATATCCCCGAAGACATCACCAAAATTCCCGGCACCCGCCCCCATTCCAGCATTGGGATCTACGCCTGCATGACCATAGCGATCATACGCTTCGCGTTTCTCGGGATCTGAAAGCATCTCATAGGCTTCCTTGATCTCTTTGAATTTATCTTCGGCCTCTTTGCTATCCGGATTGCGGTCAGGATGGTACTTCATTGCCAGCTTGCGGTAAGCTTTCTTGATTTCCTCATCCGTGGCGTTTTTGGCGACACCCAGAGATTCATAATAATCACGCTTTGCCATTATTTATACGCCTTTATAACTCTTTAACAAATTTCATAGATTTAAAAACAATACCCGGTTAAGCCTTTTACGACAGAAACCGGGTATGCGTGTCACAGTAATAGGATCACTTATGCGTCGCGCTTGACTTCTTTAAAGTCGGCATCAACCACATTTTCATCAGCAGGCTGGGCACTTTCCGGCGCCTGGCCTGCCTGAGCCTGCATGTCTGCATACATTTTTTCACCCAATTTCTGGGATGCAGTCATAAGGGCCTCTGTCTTGGCATCAATCGCTTCCTTGTCACCATCTTGCAGCGTTGCTTCAAGATCTTTGATCGCTGCTTCGATGGCTTCTTTTTCAGTCTCTTCCAGCTTGTCACCGTACTCGGTCAGTGACTTGCGTGTGGAGTGAATCAAGCCATCTGCCTGATTGCGGGCCTGTGCCAGCTCAGCAATGCGGTGATCTTCCTCGGCGTTAGCTTCCGCATCTTTAACCATGCGTTCGATTTCTTCCTCGGACAGACCAGAGTTGGCCTTAATGGTAATTTTGTTTTCCTTGCCCGTGCCTTTGTCTTTGGCAGAAACGTGCAAAATACCATTGGCGTCAATATCGAATGTAACTTCAATTTGTGGCACACCACGTGGTGCTGGTGGAATACCTTCCAGATTAAACTCACCCAAGCCCTTGTTACCGGCTGCGATTTCACGCTCTCCCTGGAATACCTTAATGGTTACTGCAGGCTGGTTATCATCGGCAGTAGAGAAAGTTTGTGAAAAACGGGTTGGGATAGTGGTATTTTTCTGGATCATTTTGGTCATCACACCGCCCATGGTTTCAATACCCAGAGACAATGGTGTTACATCCAGCAGCAATACGTCGGTACGGTCACCAGACAGGACGGAACCTTGAATAGCTGCACCGGCGGCAACCGCTTCATCGGGGTTAACGTCTTTGCGTGGATCTTTACCAAAGAATTCCTTAACTTTTTCCTGTACTTTTGGCATGCGGGTCATACCGCCAACCAGAATAACGTCATCAATGTCGCTAACCTTGACACCGGCGTCTTTGATCGCCACACGGCAAGGCTCAATGGTACGGTTGATCAATTCTTCAACCAATGCCTCAAGTTTGGCACGGGTGATTTTCAGGTTCAGGTGTTTTGGACCGGAAGCATCTGCCGTAATGTAAGGCAGGTTGATTTCGGTTTGCGCGGTTGAAGACAGTTCGATCTTGGCTTTCTCGGCAGCTTCTTTCAGGCGCTGCAAGGCAAGAATATCCTTGGACAGGTCAACACCCTGCTCTTTCTTGAACTCGCCAATGATGTAGTCGATAATGCGTTGATCAAAGTCTTCACCACCCAGGAAGGTGTCGCCGTTGGTAGACAGTACTTCAAACTGTTTCTCACCGTCCATGTCGGCGATTTCAATAATGGAAACGTCGAAGGTACCACCGCCCAAGTCATAAACCGCAATTTTACGATCGCCTTTCTCGGCCTTGTCCATACCGAAAGCCAGTGCGGCTGCTGTAGGTTCGTTAATAATGCGCTTGACTTCAAGGCCGGCGATGCGACCGGCATCTTTAGTAGCCTGACGCTGGCTGTCATTGAAATAAGCAGGCACGGTAATAACAGCCTCGGTGACTTCTTCACCCAGGTAGTCTTCGGCCGTTTTTTTCATTTTACGCAATACGTCTGCTGAGATTTGGGGAGGCGCCATTTTTTTACCTTGCGCTTCTACCCATGCATCACCGTTATCAGCCTTGATAATGCTGTAAGGCATCAGGTCGATGTCTTTTTGCACCGCTTTTTCATCAAATTTACGGCCGATCAAACGCTTGACCGCAAACAGGGTATTTTTAGGGTTAGTGACTGCCTGACGTTTTGCAGGTGCACCGACCAGTGTTTCGCCATCTTCCATGTAGGCGATGATAGACGGTGTTGTACGTGCGCCTTCAGCGTTTTCAAGAATCCTGACTTTGTCGCCGTCAAGAACGGCTACACAACTGTTGGTTGTACCCAAGTCGATACCAATAATTTTGCCCATTATGCTTACCTTAATAATAGCTAATCTGAAATTTTGTAAAAATCCTGTTTTAATTATTTAAAACAGGATTGTTGGATACCTACAATATGGGGATAGAAAAACCGTTTTCAAGATCCGGAACGTATTTTTTTATCGCCTTTTTTACTGCCCACCGGTTTATTGCTTACCGGCTGAAACCATGACCAGCGCCGGACGCAATACGCGCTCTGAAATCGTATAACCTTTTTGCAAGGACTGCAAAATACAATTGGCTTCGATCTCTTCGGATGGTACTGAGGAAATGGCCTGATGCAGATTGGGATCAAATTTATCGCCAACGGCAGGTGCCACTTCTTTTAGATGGTTGCGCTCGAAAGCCTGGGTTAGCTGACGCAAGGTGCTTTCCACCCCTTCTTTCAGCGCTTCCATTGTCTGGTTTTCAAGCGCCAGGGCAGCTTCAAGACTGTCTTTTACCGGCACCAGGCTTTCCGCAAAGCTTTCGGTACTGAATTTACGTGCCTTGGCCACTTCTTCCTGAGAGCGACGGCGGATATTTTCCACTTCGGCACGGGCACGCAAAAGTTCATCATGATATTGGCTAACCTTGGCTTCAAGTTCCGAATATTTCTCGGCCAGATTTTCTTCCATCAGTACGGTTTCTTCCAAGGTATCCTCTTGGCTTGCATCGGTTGGCTGCTCAACATCTGGATTTTGCGGCTGTTCCGGATTTGTTGAATTTTGAGGATTATTCTCTTGTGACATTCGGTTCTCCAAACATGGGTTTATATATTGAATGAGCCATAGATTGTGGCAAATTCCGGGATTTCAAGGGGGTGTATTTTACAAAAAAGCCGGTATGCTGCCACGTGCAAACAAGGCAGCAAGCTTTCCCGACATATATAAAAGTACTAATTAGGGTGCCCGCTCTGACAGCGGTGAGCACCAGCCTTGCAAATGACGTTTGACTATTCCGTCCAAACCCTGGATCCATTGCTCGTCACTATTCAGGCAAGGTATGTATCTAAACTGCTCACCACCTGCCTCTTTAAACGCACTGGCGCACTCTAGCTGGATTTCTTCCAGGGTTTCAAGGCAATCGGACACAAAGCCGGGACAGATAACATCAACCCGCTTGACGCCTTTGGCCGGATAGGCCTCAAGGGTCGCCTGTGTGGCCGGCTCAAGCCATTTTTGAGCGCCAAAGCGGCTTTGAAAACTGCAATCGATCTCGACGCCTTCATCGGCAAGCGCTTGCCTTAATAGATGAAGCGTACCCATACAGTCTTTATAATAAGGATCCCCTTGATCAACACTGCTTTGGGGCAAGCCATGAAAACTTAACAACAAGCGTTGCGGCTTGCCGTTAACCTGCCAGAACGCCTTGGTTTTATTGGTCAACGCATTGATATAACCGGGTTCGCCATAAAAACGCTTAATGAAACGAAACTCGGGCTGGTCACGCAAACCAGCCATAATACTGGCGATTTTATCCAGGATGGTTGCCGTAGTACTGGCCGCATATTGCGGATACATCGGCACCACAAGAATACGCTCACAGTTTTGCCGACGCAGGTTTTCCAGCGCCGTTGCCAATGATGGCTTGCCATAACGCATCGCCAGCGCTACTGGCACTGGCAAGTTCTGGCGGGCAAAACCTTCGGCAAGTTTTTGGGCCTGTGCAAGACTATGGACCAACAAGGGTGAACCCCCTTCCATCCAGACTTGCTGGTATTTATGCACCAGCTTTCTGGAACGCAACGGCAATATCACGCCTCTTAAGAGGGGTTGCCATAGTATAGCGGGCAGTTCCACCACCCGCTTGTCGGAAAGGAATTCGGCCAGATAGCGCCTGATATCCTTGGCAGAAAAAGACGAAGGGGTGCCAAGATTGACAAGCAACACACCCGCTTTCATGTCCTGATAGGTTTTGTTGACGATATTATTCTGATCACGCTTTTTTTCAGGTTCGGGCATATTTTGATAAAGTAATGGTTAGTTAGTACTGGCTTAACGCATTGGATAAAAGCCGCGCGGTTATATCAACAATGGGAATAACTCTGTCGTAAGACATCCTGCTGGGGCCAATAACACCCAGCGTCCCGATAATTTTACCATCCACACCATAGGGAGCAGTTATGACTGAGACGTTTTCCATAGGAACCAGCCGGGAATCGCCACCGATATAAATTTGCACACCCTGTGAACGGTTTGAAATATCCAGCAACTGTATCAAGTCGCTTTTTTGTTCAAACAAATCGAACATTTTTCGCAAATGATTCATGTCCGAGGTCATATCAGTGACATCCAGCAAGCGGCGCTCGCCCGATATAAGCACCGTTTCTTCTGCGGATGCATCGGTACCGGCATCAACCGCCGCCTGCATCAGCTGAGAAATATCATCTTTCAATGCTGCCAGTTCACGAGCCAGTTCGGTGCGCACCACATCAAAAGATTTGCCAGAAAAATGCTGGTTGAAAAAATTGCCCGCTTCAAGCAGCTCATGCTCGGCGTAATCCCGGGCAGCAGACAGAATCCGGTTTTGCACGTCACCATCCGGCGTAACAATAATAAGCAAAATACGCTTTTCGGACAGGCGAATAAATTCGATATGACGAAAAACATGAGAACGTTGCGGTGTTAAAACCACACCGGCAAACTGGGTCAAATTGGAGACCAGTTCAGCCGCCGCATTCATGGCCTTGCCCGGCGAGGCATGCAACAGGGCATCCTTGATTTCACTATTGATGTTTTCAGGCGACAGGGTCTGGTAATGACGCACGGCCAGCAACCGGTCTACAAACATGCGATAACCCTTGGGTGTTGGCACCCGACCGGCTGATGTATGCGGACTGTGGATCAGGCCAAGCTCTTCAAGGTCTGCCATGACATTGCGAATGGTGGCCGGAGAAAGCTCAAAGCGCTTTGACAGCGTGCGCGACCCGACCGGTTGCCCATCTTCGATGTATTGTTCAATTAAAGCTTTCAGTAAAGCACTAGCGCGTTCATCCATATTGCGATATCTTATAAATTCACACTTACATGTATGATATTTTTTACCAGCGACACATTCGTAGTATTCAGGAACATGCTGAAATTACGGTTAAGATGTCGTAATATCCACATTTACCTTATTGTATATTGTTTTTGACATGCATTTTTCAACCGTCGCACTTATTGGCCGATATCAGGATTCTGGCATGGATGCCCCCTTGCGGGCACTGGCAGATGTCCTGAAGAATGCCGGGCGCTCTGTACTTATAGAAGAAGAAACCGCCACCAATACAGGGATAGCCGAACTGCCTGTCGCGACAATCGAAGAAATTGGCAACCAGGCCAACCTGGTTATTGTGATGGGCGGTGACGGCACCATGCTAAGCGCTGCCCGCCAGCTGGCGCCATACAGCATCCCGCTAATAGGCATCAATCACGGGCGCCTGGGTTTTATTACCGACATCCCGCTTCAAAATGCAGTGCAAGCCATCCAGTCTGTTCTGGACGGACATTTTACCCTTGAGTCCCGGACCTTGCTGGAAGCCTCGGTAGTTCGTGACGGGCAAACATTAACCACAGCACTGGCACTGAATGATGTGGTCTTAAACCGCTCGGGCCGCAGCGGCATGATTGAGATCAGCGTAGAGCTTGATAATCAGTTCATGTACAAGCAGCGCTCTGATGGCCTGATTATTGCCACCCCTACCGGTTCCACCGCCTACGCCTTAAGCGCTAATGGGCCCATTTTGCACCCAGGGGTCAATGCTTTCCTGCTGGTACCGGTTGCGCCGCAAACACTGTCCAATCGCCCTATCGTCATTCCAACCAGTGGCACCCTGAAGCTCACGCTAACTGAAATCGGCCGTTCCGAAATGGGTGCCAGTGTGCATTTTGACATGCAAACCTGGTCCAACCTGCAACTGGGTGACCAGATTACCGTAAAAAAAGCCAAACACCAGATTCAGTTTCTGCACCCCGAAGGCCTAAGCTTTTTCTCGACCCTGCGCAAGAAACTGCACTGGAACATCATGCCCGAGTCATAAAGACAAGGTTAAACTCACTCATGCTGCATTCATTACATATTCGCGATTTCGTCATAGTTGATCAGGTTGACCTGCATTTTGAACAGGGGTTTACGGTTTTTTCCGGTGAAACCGGCGCCGGCAAATCCATCCTGATTGATGCGCTGGCACTGGCACTGGGTGGCAGGGCCGAAACCTATTCCATCCGTGAAGGTGCAGATAAAACCGATATCAGCGCGGTTTTCGACTGCCCCGACTCCCTGCGTGACTGGTTGCAGGAACAGGAAATGGACGACAGCGAACTGGTATTGCGCCGGGTAGTAGACCGTTCGGGAAAAAGCCGGGCTTTTATCAATGGCGTACCCGCCAATCTTTCCCAATTACGCAGCATAGGCCAGTATCTGGTTGATATTCACGGCCAGCACGCCCACCAAAGCCTGCTTAAAAATACAGCCCAACGCGAGCTGCTCGATGCACATGCCGACAATACCGGCCTGCTGCAAACCCTTTCGCAACAATGGAAACAATGGCAAAGCGACATACGCCAATACAAACAATCACAAGAAAATGCCGCCCAGCAAAACCTTGAGCGGGAACGCCTGGAATGGCAACTGCAGGAAATTACCAAGCTGCAACTGGATAAAAATGAATGGGAAAACATCAGCACTGAACATAACCGGCTGGCACATGCCTCTTCTTTACTGGAAGGTGCGTCACAAACCCTGAGTGCACTTGATGGTGAAGACCAATCGCTTGTCTCCGAACTGAATGGCGCCACCCAGCGCATTGCCCAATTACTCAAGAACGATCCTGCCTTGCAGGGTATTTACGATGCCCTTGAGTCAGCCCGGATTGCCTGCGTTGAAGCCGCTTCCGACCTGAACAGCTATCTGGACAAGGTAGACCTTGACCCACAGCGACTGGCCGAACTGGAAACCCGCATGCGCAATATTTTTGATACGGCCCACAAGTTCAGGATAGAGCCCGAACAACTTCACGACCTTCAGCAGGAACTTGAAGCCAATCTTGCCCATTTCAATAAAATCAGCAATCTTGAAGAACTGGAAAAAAACATAGCGCAACGCAAAGCCGCCTATATGGAAACCGCCGAGGCACTGTCAAAGGCTCGCAAAAAAACCGCATCCACGCTGGGCAAGGAAGTGACCCAAGCCATGCAAACCCTGGCCATGCAAGGTGGCGTCTTCGAGATTCATCTGCAAAAAGCTGAGCCTGGCCCACATGGTCTTGAACAGGTTGAATTCAATGTTGCCGGTCATGCCGGCACAACCCCGCGTCCGTTAGCCAAGGTCGCATCGGGCGGGGAGCTGGCCCGCATTTCCCTGGCCCTGTCAGTGATGGCCAACAAGGCAGGCAGGGTACCTACCCTGATCTTTGATGAAGTGGACACTGGTATTGGCGGCGCAGTGGCCGAGGTGGTTGGCAAACTGCTACGTGAACTGGGGGGCCGCCATCAGGTGTTATGCGTAACGCACCTGCCACAGGTGGCGGCCTGCGCCCAACAACACTTTCAGGTTCAGAAAAACCAGAAAAACAAAACGACACATTCAGAAATCGTTTTACTGGATGAACAGGAAAGAATCAATGAAGTTGCCCGCATGCTGGGTGGTGTCAAAATTACCGAAACCACCCGCGATCACGCAAGGGAAATGCTGAATATTCAGGATTGACCCCCTATTTTTATATAGGGGCAAAGATGATGTTACTTCAAGTGGTTTTTGGAAAGATGCCTGGCCTCGCATTCTGCGCAAGTACCATATAAAACCATAGAGTGGCTTTCAAGATTAAAGTTATAATCTTTGGCAATTTTGTATTGCCGTTTTTCAATTTCAGGATCAGTAAATTCGTCTACTTTCCCGCAAACGGAACACACCAAATGATCGTGATGATCGCCATCATCAAGCTCGAAAACAGACTTTCCATTGTCAAACTGGCTGCGCGTTAAAATGCCGGCCTGTTCAAATTGAGTAAGTACGCGATAAACCGTCGCAAGGCCAATATCGACATTTTCATTAATCAATAAACGGTAAACGTCTTCGGCAC
>CAZPNE010000035.1:0-14232 GCA_964588255.1 uncultured Advenella sp.
GCCTGAACAAGGTCATGTCCAAAATGGGTATTTCAACCTATATGTCTTATACCGGTGCACAAATTTTCGAGGCGGTTGGTCTGAAAGGCGACCTTGTCCGCAAGTACTTTACCGGTACACCTTGCAACATAGAAGGGCTGGGTATTTTTGAAGTGGCTGAAGAGGCATTTCGACTACATAGGCAGGCGTTTGGCAATGATCCGGTCCTGGCCAATGAACTGGATGCCGGTGGTGATTATGCTTTCCGTGTCCGTGGTGAAGAGCATATGTGGACACCTGATTCGATCGCCAAGTTGCAACATGCTACCCGTGCCAACAATTACCGTACCTACAAGGAATATGCCCAGCTGATCAACGACCAGTCGCGCCGTCATATGACCTTCCGTGGATTGTTTGAATTTAAAGTGGATCCTTCCAGGGCGATTGCGCTGGAAGAAGTGGAGCCGGCCAAGGAGATTGTCAAACGTTTTGCGACGGGCGCCATGTCTTTGGGTTCGATCTCTACCGAGGCGCATGCCGTGCTGGCTGTGGCCATGAACCGGATCGGTGGCAAGTCTAACACTGGTGAAGGCGGTGAGGATGAGTTGCGCTACCGTGCTGAAATGCAAAGCGGTAAAAGCAATATCAAGACAGGCGATACCCTGGCTTCGGTACTGGGCGCCGATCGTATTGTGGCCGAAGTTCCGCTACTCAAAGGAGATTCGCTACGCTCAAAAATCAAGCAGGTTGCGTCGGGCCGGTTTGGTGTCAGTGCCGAATATTTAAGCAGTGCCGACCAGATCCAGATCAAAATGGCCCAAGGAGCCAAGCCCGGAGAGGGGGGGCAGTTGCCGGGTCATAAAGTCTCGGAATATATTGCCAAATTGCGTTATTCAGTACCGGGCGTGGGGCTTATTTCCCCACCACCGCATCATGATATTTACTCTATTGAAGATCTGGCCCAGCTGATTCACGATCTGAAAAATGTGAATCCGGCCGCTTCCATTTCCACCAAACTGGTGTCAGAGGTGGGTGTGGGTACGGTTGCCGCCGGTGTGGCCAAAGCCAAATCCGACCATATTGTGATTGCCGGCCATGATGGCGGAACCGGGGCCTCTCCCATTGCCTCTATCAAACATGCCGGTACACCGTGGGAACTGGGTTTGTCTGAGACCCAGCAAACGCTGGTATTGAACAAATTGCGTAGCCGTGTCCGGGTGCAGGCCGATGGCCAGATGAAAACTGGCCGTGATGTGGTTATCGGTGCTTTACTGGGGGCGGATGAGTTCGGTTTTGCCACTGCGCCCCTGGTGGTGGAAGGCTGCATCATGATGCGCAAGTGTCACTTGAATACGTGTCCGGTTGGGGTGGCTACCCAGGACCCTGTCCTGCGCCAGAAATTCCAGGGCAAGCCCGAGCATGTGGTGAACTACTTCTTTTTTGTTGCCGAGGAAGTCAGGGAAATCATGGCTCAGTTGGGGATTCGCAAGTTCGATGAACTGGTGGGACGTGTGGATCTGCTGGACATGCGTGCCGGTGTGACACATTGGAAAGCCAAAGGGCTGGATTTTTCCCGCGTGTTTTACCAGCCGGAAACCGAAACCGGTAAATATCATACCGAAGAGCAGGAGCATGGTCTTGAGAATGCGCTGGATAAACAGTTGATTGAACGTAGCAAGAGTGCGATTGAGCGGGGTGAGAAAGTATCGTTCATTATTCCGGTGCGCAACCGCAATCGTACGGTGGGTGCCATGCTGTCAGGCGTGGTGGCCAGAAAATATGGTCATGAAGGCTTGCCTGATGACACCATTCACATCCAGTGCAATGGCGCTGCGGGCCAGAGTTTTGGTGCTTTTCTGGCGCATGGCATCACCTTTGATCTGGTGGGTGAGGCCAATGATTATGTGGGAAAAGGGCTGTCCGGCGGACGGATTTCCATTCGTTCACCCAATGATTTTCGGGGTTATGGTCCCGAGCACATTATTGTGGGCAATACCGTGCTGTATGGCGCGCTGGGTGGTGAAGCCTATTTCAATGGCGTGGCCGGCGAGCGTTTTGCGGTGCGCAATTCGGGCGCCGCAGCGGTGGTTGAGGGCACCGGAGATCATGGTTGTGAATACATGACGGGTGGTACCGTGGTCGTGCTCGGAGAGACCGGGCGCAACTTTGCCGCAGGCATGTCAGGCGGTATTGCCTATGTGTGGGATCCCGAAGGCAAGCTCAGGCAACGTTGCAACCTGAGTATGGTTGAGCTGGAAACGGTGGTGCCACAGGTAGAACAGGAAAAAGAAGCCCGGATTGAAAGTTGGCATACTGCCAAGCGTGGTGACACCAGACAAACCGATGAAGCCATTTTACGTTATCTGGTTGAAGAGCATTTTCGACTGACAGGCAGTTTCCGTGCCCGTGACTTGATCAGCAACTGGGATAAATCGCGTGGCCAGTTTGTGAAAGTCATGCCGGTTGAGTATCGTCGGGCGCTGTCGGAAATGTGGCAATCAGAGCAGTCCAGTCAGAAAGTGGCTTAAGGATTTTTAGGAAAAATCATGGGAAAAATAACAGGTTTTCTGGAATTTGAAAGAATAAATGAGTTGTACGAGTCTACCGGTACGCGTATTAAGCATTACAAGGAGTTTGTGCTGGCATTGGATGACAAGCAGGCACAGCAACAGGGCGCGCGTTGCATGGATTGCGGTATTCCCTTTTGCTCCAATGGCTGCCCGGTTAATAATATTATTCCGGACTGGAATGATCTGGTTTACCGTCAAGACTGGAAGCGGGCGCTGGCCGTGTTGCATTCCACTAATAATTTTCCGGAGTTTACCGGACGTATTTGCCCGGCTCCCTGTGAGGCTGCCTGTACCCTGAATATCAATAGCGATGCGGTAGGTATCAAGTCTATCGAACATGCCATTATTGACAAGGGATGGGAAAAAGGTTGGGTATTGCCCCAGCCGCCGGTAAAAAAAACCGGCAAACGGGTGGCTATTGTCGGGTCTGGCCCGGCGGGTCTGGCTGCTGCCCAGCAATTGAGTCGTGCCGGCCATAATGTGACGGTGTTTGAAAAAAGCAACCGGATTGGTGGTTTGTTGCGTTACGGCATTCCCGATTTCAAGCTGGATAAAAGCCAGATCGACCGTCGCATGACCCAAATGGAAGCCGAAGGGGTGGAGTTTCGCACCTCTACCTATATAGGTGCACCGGGCGATAAAGTTGAAGACGGGCTGACGGTTATTGCCGCTGCAGACTTGCAACAGGATTTTGATGCGGTTGTGATGGCAGGGGGAGCTGAAGTGCCTCGTGATTTGCCGGTACCCGGCAGGGAGCTTAATGGCGTTCATTTCGCCATGGATTTCTTGCGCCAGCAAAATAAAGTCAATGCCGGTCATCGCCTGATGAAGCAAATTCTGGCTAAGGGCAAGCACGTGGTGGTGATTGGCGGTGGCGACACCGGATCTGACTGTGTGGGTACCAGTAACCGCCAAGGTGCGGCCTCTGTTACCCAGATCGAGTTGATGCCCAAATTGCCTGAAGAAGAAAACAGGGAATTGACCTGGCCGTATTGGCCGGCCAGATTGCGTACGTCCTCTTCCCATGAAGAGGGGTGTCACCGGGACTGGGCGATTGTGACCAAATCGTTTCAGGGAGAAAAAGGCAAGGTTGGAAAACTGGTGGCGGCCCGTGTCGAGTGGTTGCGTGATGAAGCGACCGGCCAGATGAAAATGGTTGAAATCGAGGGGTCTGAATTTGAATTAAAGGCGGATCTGGTGTTTCTGGCCATGGGTTTTGTGGCCCCCGTGCCTGCCGTGCTGGATGCTTTTGGGCTGGATCGGGATGCGCGTGGCAATATTCGCGCCAATACCGAGGACTACCGCACCAGCGTTGACAAGGTTTTTGCAGCGGGTGATATGCGTCGAGGCCAGTCCCTGGTGGTTTGGGCCATTCGCGAAGGGCGACAATGTGCCCGTGCCGTAGACCAGTATTTAATGGGAGAGAGCGTTTTGCCAAGATAAACAATCATTTGGCGAATTTCACCAAGGCATAACAGAGACCTCGAAAAACATTTTTCGGGGTTTTCTTTTTTCCACATAAGTTGATGTGGCATAAACTTTGATCAGTTACAATAGTTCTTTTTTGAATTTTTAAGGGTTATCCCGTTGAACGATCATCTTTCCGATTCAGATATCATTCTACGATTTTCCGATGTGTCATTAGGCTACGGAGAACGGGTGATACTTGATAACCTCGATTTGAAGGTGAAAAAGGCTCAGGTTGTCGCATTGATAGGTGGCTCCGGTTCAGGCAAGACAACCTTGCTACGGGCCGCCATCGGTCAGCTTCTTGCCAAAAAAGGGGTGGTTACCGCCTTCGGTCAGGATCTTGCCAGGATCAGTCCAAACAACCTGCGTGATATCCGTCAACGTATGGGCGTTCTTTTTCAGCAAGGTGCCCTGTTTACCGATTTGAACGTATTCGATAACGTGGCGTTCCCCTTGCGTGAGTTAACCAATGACAGTGAGGCGGTTATCCTTGAAAAAGTACTGGACAAACTGGATGCGGTTGGCCTGAAAGCGGCCGCCCACCTGGCCGTTTCAGAAATTTCAGGCGGCATGGCGCGACGTGTCGCATTGGCCCGGGCAATCGTGCTAGAACCCGAACTGGTGCTCTATGACGAACCTTTTGCCGGACTGGATCCGATCTCGCTTGGCATGACCGCTCAGCTTATCCGTAATCTCAGTGACCGCCTTGGCTGCGCTTCGGTGCTTATTACCCATGATATTGACGAGTCTTTTCAAATTGTCGATCAGGTATATATGGTTGGGCATGGCAAATTGCTGGCGTCCGGTACCCCGGAAGATTTGCGCGCCACAGAAGACGCCTACGTCAAACAGTTTCTTCATGGCTCGCCCGAAGGCCCGGTGGTGTTTGAATATCCGGATACGCCAGCCTTTTCCAGCTGGCTGTCAAAACGCAAAGAGGGCTTATGATTTTCAAGAGTATCAGTGCCTTGGGTGCATTTATCATTAATGTCATCAGTGGCCTGGGTATTTTCAGCAAATTTACCTGGGAGCTTTTCTGTAAATCGGGTATTGTGCTGCGTCGTCCGCGGCTGGTCATCGAGCAGGTGCATTTTATTGGCAATCATTCTTTGCTGATTATCGCCGTGTCGGGACTTTTTGTTGGTTTTGTTCTGGGTTTGCAGGGCTATAACACGCTGTCTATGTATGGTTCCGAAGAGGCCCTGGGTTTGCTGGTGGCGCTTAGTCTGGTGCGGGAGCTGGGGCCGGTTGTTACCGCTTTGCTGTTTGCCGGCAGGGCTGGCACTTCAATTACCGCCGAAATTGGTTTGATGAAAGCCGGGGAGCAGCTGGCGGCCATCGATGTCATGGGTATCAGTCCCCTGCGCCGCATTCTGGCGCCGCGTCTGTGGGGGGGGGTAATTGCCATGCCGGTATTGGCGGCCATTTTTTCTGCCGTGGGTATTATTGGTGGCTGGGTCGTGGGTGTTCTCATGATTAGTGTTGATGCCGGTTCGTTCTGGGCGCAAATGCAAAACGGGGTTGATGTTTTTGCCGATGTGGGTAACGGCCTGGTTAAAAGCATTGTGTTTGGTTTTGCCGTCATGCTAATTGCCCTGTTTGAAGGCTGGTATGCCAAGCCAACACCCGAAGGGGTTTCAAGGGCTACTACCAGAACAGTGGTCAGAAGTTCCCTGGCGGTTTTGGGGCTTGATTTCCTGTTAACAGCAGTAATGTTTTGATCAATAAATGAAAAATGTATCGGGTAGGCGGGATTTCTTGCCCTGCCAGATACCAGGATGAATGACAATGAGTAAGAAAACCGATTTTCTGGTGGGTTTGTTTGTATTGCTGGGTGCACTTGCGCTTATGTTTATGGCCTTAAAGGCAGGTAATCTAAGCTCGTTCAGCTTTGAGCCTACCTATACCGTTATGGCCAAGTTTGATAATGTGGGTGCGCTTAAATCGCGTGCCGCTGTCAAAAGCAATGGTGTGGTGGTGGGCCGTGTAAAGAATATTAGATTCGATAATCAGGAGTTCAAGGCGGTGGTGGAATTAAGCCTGGAAAGCCGTTATCAGTTTCCTATGGACTCATCCGCCTCTATCATGACGGCAGGCTTGTTGGGCGAGCAGTACATTGGCCTGACACCCGGGGCAGATGAAATCAACCTGGACAATGGCAGTGAAATCATGTTCACGCAGGGAGCGGTGGTACTTGAAGAATTAATCAGTAAATTCCTGTTTTCAAGTGCTGAAAAGGAAGGCTCGGCAGTGAATGGAAAGTAACATCGGCAACGGCACAGTGTTGGAATATTTGTGTTAAATTTTTTAAATACCAACACGCTCATAAGAGAAAATCATGATTAACAAAAAAACTGTCAGAAAAACCCTGGGCCTGGCTGGTGTCGGCTTTTTGGTAAGCGGGTGTGCCTCGGTGCCTCACCCCAGTCCCGAAGACCCCTTTGAAAGCTATAACCGTAGCATGTTTGAGTTCAATGAAATCGTTGACAAGGCATTGCTCAAACCGGTGGCAACCGGTTACAGGGCGGTTATGCCCAGTCCGGCTCGCACCTGTGTGCGGAATATTTTTGGTAACCTGGGTGATGTCTGGGCAGCCATTAACAGCATGTTGCAGGGCAGGGCGCTCGATTCAATCAATACCTTCGGGCGGGTCCTGTTTAATTCCACCATGGGTATTGGCGGTTGTATCGATGTGGCCACCATGAATGGCGCCCATAAAATCCCCAATGACTTTGGCACCACGCTGGGTGTCTGGGGTGTTGGCAATGGTCCTTATGTCGTGCTGCCTTTCTTTGGCTCAAGCTCTGTGCGCGATAGTATTGGTCTGGCTGGCGATATTGCCGGCGGAACCGCGGTTTATGCCTCGCCAGGCGCAATCGATGATGTGTCCGTACGAAATGCCATTATGGGTGTTAAAGTGGTTGATACACGTACCAACCTGCTTGATGCCGATGAACTGGCCGAGGATATCGCCCTGGATAAATACTCCTTTGTGCGTGATGCTTACCGGCAAAACCGCAATGCCCTGCTTGAAAGCAAGTTACGCCCTGAAGTGCAGGATAGTGCAGCAGGTGATTCGTCGGTTCCTGATTACGATGATCCCGAGCAGGCGGGTCAGGATGCTTCCGTGCCACAGTATGAAGATCCTGGCGAATAATTGTTTTGTAGCGTAAAATCTTCAGACCCTGAAAAACCGCCTGTTGAAAAACAGAGGTTTTTCAGTTGATTTCAGTTTGCTCCCCTCTTTAACGCTTTCTGACAAATCCTTAATTTAATTAATGTATTTGGGATTGGTTTGTGTTTACATTGAAGCGTTCGTTTAGTTTATTTAATATTTTATTTTTGTGAATATTCAGGAGAAATCATGAAGCTCCAATCCGTGTTTCTGTTGGCCCGGCGTTTTGCTGCTATGGCTTTCGTATCGGCCGGCTTGCTTGGCACGGCCCAGGCTGCTCAAAGTCCTGTGCAGTTTATTGAGCAAATTGCCAATCAAACCCTTGATGCTGTCAAGCAAAGCAATGCGGCACGCAGTGGCGATATCAATGCCATCAACGAGATTGTCAACCAGAAGTTGATGCCTCATCTTGATTTTCAGAAAACCACCCGGCTGGCTACCGGTCAGCCCTGGCGCCAGGCAACACCCGAGCAGAAAGCAGGTCTGGTCGATGCTTTTAAAAGCACCTTGATTCGTACCTATAGCGGTGCTTTCAAGCAAGTGTCATCAAAGACGAAAATTGAAATCCTTCCGTTTCGCGGTAATCCCAATGCCAATGATGTCGTCGTTCGCTCGAATATTCTGGCAGACTCCGGCCCTGTATCGGTTGACTATCGTCTGGCAAAAGCGGGGGATAGCTGGCAGGTATACGATTTTAGCGTTGAAGGTATCTGGCTGATCCAGAATTACCGTAACCAGTTCTCTTCGCAGATTGCGCAAAATGGCATTGATGGCCTGATAAAAGCGTTAAATCAACGAAAGTAATGTGTAAAGGGCTATAATCAAGGGTCTGTTCCGTGTCAGGAGCAGGCCTTTTTTTATGTAAATATGTCAGCCGTTAAAATAGAAAATATTTCCAAAATCTATGCACCTTCCCTTTCCTTAAGGCAAAGGTTGCTTTCTGCTTCGCCTGCCCGCAAGGGGTTCCAGGCGCTCAATGATATCAGCATCAATATCGAGCAAGGAGAGTTTTTTGGCCTGCTTGGTCCCAATGGTGCCGGTAAAACATCGCTTATTTCCATTTTGGCAGGTTTGTCGCGTCCTACCAATGGCAAGGCCAGCATTTGTGGCTACGATGTGGTGGCCGATTATAAAAATGCACGGCGCGCTTTGGGGGTGGTTCCCCAGGAACTGGTCTATGACCCGTTTTTTACCGTCCGTGAAACCTTGCGCAATCAGTCCGGTTATTTCGGTTTGCGAAATAACGATGACTGGATCGATGAAATTCTCTTGAACCTTGGCCTGTCCGACAAGGCTGATGCCAATATGCGTGCCTTGTCAGGCGGCATGAAGCGCCGGGTGCTGGTTGCCCAGGCATTGGTGCATCGTCCGCCGGTCATCATTCTTGATGAGCCCACGGCCGGGGTTGATGTCGACTTGCGACGCAGCCTCTGGGACTTCATTTCAAGATTGAATAAAGAAGGCCACACCATTTTGCTAACGACCCATTACCTCGAAGAAGCACAAACCCTTTGCGGCCGTATCGCTTTTCTCAGAAAAGGTAAAATGATTGCGCTTGATACCACCCAGGCCCTGATGGCCAAGTTTGGCAGTGAAGATCTTGAGGAAACTTTTGTGCAAATCATGCATACCGGAAGTGAACAGGCAGCGTAATGAATCCTTTACAACAAAATATCAAATTCGGCTCCGGTTTCCCCACCTTGCTGCGCAAGGAATTGCTGCGTTTCTGGAAGGTGTCCCTTCAGACTGTGGCGGCGCCAGTCATGACCGCCTTGCTGTATTTGCTGGTGTTTGCCCAGGTCCTTGAAGGGCGTGTACAGGTCTATGGCACCCTGTCCTATGTGTCTTTTTTAATGCCGGGCCTCATGATGATGAGCATGATGCAAAATGCCTTTGCTAATCCTTCATCATCGCTAATACAAAGCCGTATTACGGGTAATCTTGTCTTCGTGCTGTTGCCCCCGCTTTCTTATTTGGAAATTTTTGGCGCCTATGTGCTGGCAGGGATCGTACGGGGAATTTTCGTTGGTCTTGGCATCTGGCTGGTGGCCTTGCTGTTCATGCCCTTGTGGCCTGCCCAGCCTTTATGGATAATGCTTTTTGCCATTATGGCCTGTGGTGTTTTTTCCTGTCTGGGCTTAATTGCCGGGCTTTGGTCCGAGAAATTTGACCAGTTGGCCGTTTTCCAGAATTTCCTGATCATGCCTGCGACTTTCCTGTCAGGTGTGTTTTATTCCATTCATTCCCTGCCGCCATTCTGGCAGGCTGTGTCACACTGGAATCCTGTTTTCTACATGATAGACGGCTTCCGTTACGGGTTCTTTGGCATTTCCGATGTCTCGGTCTGGCACAGTTTTTCTGTCGTACTTTGTTTTTTCATATTAACTTCATTGCTGGCATTAAAATTACTGGCAAGCGGCTACAAACTTAGGACCTAAAATGTTACCCACTCCTGAACAGATTCGTGAATACATCGCTTCCAATTTGGCCTGTGAACACATAGAAGTGGTGGGCGACGGTTCCCATTTCCAGGCAATTATTGTTAGTGCTGCCTTTGAAGGCAAGCGCCCGATTGCCCGGCATCAGCTGGTGTATGCCGCATTGGGAGATAAAATGAAGGCGGAAATTCATGCCTTGTCAATGAAAACGCTAACCCCTGAAGAGTATAAAGTGAATGGATAAACTGCGCATTACCGGTGGTAACCGGCTTACCGGAGAAGTAACCATATCAGGCGCCAAAAACGCCGCCCTGCCTATTTTATGCGCAACGTTGCTAACGGCCGAGCCGGTTGTTCTGCGCAATGTGCCGGCATTGAATGATATTCATACCACGCTGAAGGTATTGGGGCAGCTTGGCGTGAAAACCCAGTGGCTGGAAGAGGGTGTCGTACAGCTGCAGGCCGATCAGATCAACAGTTATGAGGCATCGTACGAACTGGTGAAAACCATGCGTGCTTCCATTCTGGTGCTTGGCCCTTTGCTGGCCCGTTTTGGCCAGGCCAAGGTCAGTTTGCCAGGGGGCTGTGCCATTGGGCAACGACCGGTAGACCAGCATATCAAGGGGTTAGCGACGCTGGGTGCCGACATCCGTGTCGAGCATGGCTTTGTATTGGCCAAGGCCTCAAGACTGCAGGGTGCTTCCATTCATACCGACATGGTTACCGTGGGTGGTACCGAGCAATTTCTCATGTCTGCGGCGTTGGCTAAAGGCACCACTGTTCTTGAAAACGCGGCCCGCGAACCCGAGGTGGTTGATTTGGCCGAGTTGCTGATTGCCATGGGTGCCAAAATCAGCGGCCATGGTACGGACAGAATCGTCATTGAAGGTGTGGAGCAGTTGCATGGCGCCGACTATTGGGTGGTTCCTGATCGTATCGAGGCCGGCACTTTCCTGTGCGCGGTGGGTGCTACTGGCGGCGATATCCTGTTGCGTAATGCGGCCCCTTCAACCATGGGCGCCATTCTTGATAAACTTGAAGAATCCGGCCTTACCCTGGAAACCGGACCTGACTGGATTCGGGCCTCAATGAGCGGCAGGCCCCAGGCAGTCGGGGTCAAAACCTTTGAACATCCCGGCTTTCCTACTGATATGCAGGCCCAGATTATGGCGCTTGATACGATCGCGAGCGGAACTGCCGTCATTGTTGAAAATATTTTTGAAAACCGTTTCATGCATGTCCCCGAGCTGATTCGCATGGGGGCTGATATCGAGCTGGATGGCCATACCGCCGTGGTGAATGGCGTATCGCAATTGTTTGGCGCTAAAGTCATGGCAACCGATTTGCGTGCATCAGCCAGCCTGGTGATTGCCGCGCTGGCAGCCAGTGGTGAAACGATTATCGATCGGATTTACCACCTGGATCGTGGCTATGAACAAATGGAAGTGAAATTGAAAGGGCTAGGTGCACAAATTGAACGATTGCGTGGGTAATAAGATGTCTAACGAAGATAATGAAATGCTAACAATGGCGCTTTCCAAAGGGCGCATTTTTGAAGAAACCATGCCTTTGCTTGAGGCCGCCGGGATTTCAGTCAGTGAAAGTCCCGAATCCTCGCGTAAATTGATTTTGCCCACCAGTGATCCCCGCTTGCGTCTGCTAATTGTGCGAGCCTCTGATGTGCCCACTTATGTGCAGTATGGCGCGGCCGATTTCGGTATTGCCGGTCGCGATGTTCTGTATGAATATGTACAGGAACAGCCGGGCGGTTTGTATCAGCCCATCGACCTGAATATCGCCAAATGCCGTTTGGCGGTGGCGGTACGCGAGGGATTTGATTACGAAGAAGCCGTGAAAAAGGGCGCCCGCCTGCGTGTGGCAACCAAATATGTCAATGTGGCACGGGAACATTTCGCCAAGAAGGGTGTCTATGTTGATATCATTAAGTTATATGGATCAATGGAATTGGCGCCGTTGGTGGGATTGGCGGATGCCATTGTCGATGTTGTTTCTACAGGTGGCACGTTACGTGCCAATAACCTGGTGCCCGTTGAAGATGTCATGCCGGTTTCTTCACGCCTGATTGTCAATCAGGCAGCCCTGAAAACCAGGGCCACACGGCTGATGCCCATACTGGAAGCATTTGAAAAGGCGGCCATTTAGACGGCGTGTGCGGCCTTTTACACAAGCGCTCTGACTGAGCCGGACAGGTAGGCCGTTTTTACTATTTTTGCAAAGAGTGATATGTCTTTAATAAACCGGTTAGATGCCAATGATGCCGATTTTGGCCAGCAGTTGAAAACCCTCCTTGCCTTTGATGCCTCGCAAGATGAGCAAATCGAGCGATCGGTTGCGAACATCCTGAGCGAGGTACGCCAGCGCGGTGATGAGGCGGTTCTTGAATACACGCAACGCTTTGATCATGTAAAGGCAAGCCATATCCAGGACCTGGAAATTCCGCTTGCCGATTGTGTGGCTGCCCTGGATGCCTTGCCTGCGGAACAGCGCAAAGCGCTTGAAAGTGCCGCTGACAGGGTTCGTGGCTATCATGAAAAACAAAAAACCACCTCCTGGAGCTATACCGAAGCCGATGGCACCTTGTTAGGCCAAAAAGTGACGCCTATGGATCGTGTCGGTTTATATGTGCCGGGTGGCAAGGCAGCCTATCCTTCCTCGGTATTAATGAATGCCTTGCCGGCCAAAGTGGCGGGTGTGCGGGAAGTGGTCATGGTGACGCCTACCCCGGGTGGTAGCCGTAACGCGATTGTGCTGGCTGCCGCCGCCGTCGCCGGCGTTGATCGGGTCATCGCCATTGGTGGTGCACAGGCGGTAGGTGCGCTGGCTTATGGCACACCGTCAATTGCCGGTGTGGATAAAATCGTGGGGCCGGGCAATGCTTATGTGGCTTCAGCCAAACGGCGGGTTTTCGGAACGGTAGGCATTGATATGGTTGCCGGTCCCAGTGAAATCCTGATTATTTGCGATGGCACCACCCCCGCCGACTGGATTGCCATGGACCTGTTCTCCCAGGCTGAGCACGACGAGCTGGCACAGGCCATCCTGTTGTGTCCCGATGCCGCCTATCTGGAAGAAGTTAACGCGTCTATTGCCCGGCAATTGCCGAACATGCCACGTGCCGATATTATCCGTACCAGCCTGGCCAATCGGGGTGCATTAATTAAAGTGCGTGACCTTGAGCAGGCGTGTGAAATTGCCAATGAGATAGCCCCCGAGCACCTTGAGATTTCCACCGAAAATGCCGCGGCATGGGCTGAGAAAATCCGTCATGCAGGTGCGATTTTCATGGGACGTTACAGCTCGGAGTCCCTGGGTGACTATTGCGCCGGCCCCAACCACGTGTTGCCAACCTCCCGTACCGCACGGTTCTCCTCACCATTGGGCGTATATGATTTCCAGAAACGCTCCAGCCTGATTCAGGTATCACGTGAGGGTGCGCAAACCCTGGGCCAAATCGCCGCTACCCTGGCTTTCGGGGAAGGCTTGCAGGCGCACGCCGAAAGTGCCCGCTACCGTTTAGATTAAAGACTTAATGAGATGAATATGCGTACAGCAGAAGTAGTTAGAAATACCAATGAAACCAAGATCAAGGTTGCCATCAATCTTGATGGTACCGGCAAGCAATCACTGAATACCGGTGTGCCTTTTCTTGATCACATGCTCGACCAGATTGTTCGTCATGGCTTGATTGATATCGATATTACCTGCGATGGCGATTTGCATATTGACGACCACCATACGGTTGAAGATGTTGGCATTTCCCTGGGGCAGGCTTTTGCCAAGGCCGTGGGCGACAAAAAAGGCATTTTACGCTATGGCCATGCCTATGTGCCCCTTGATGAAGCCCTGTCACGGGTGGTGGTTGATTTCTCAGGCCGTCCCGGTCTGGAATACAATATTCCTTTCACCCGCTCTCATATTGGCCGTTTTGATGTTGACCTGACCCGTGAGTTTTTCCAGGGCTTTGTCAACCACGCACTGGTCACGCTGCATATTGACAACCTGCGAGGTTTTAACGCCCATCACCAGGCTGAAACCGTCTTCAAGGCATTTGGCCGCGCGCTTCGCATGGCGCTAACCGAAGATCCACGCAATGCAGGGGTTGTCCCATCCACCAAAGGCGTACTGTAAAGGCTTCATACTTAAATGAAATCCCCCTCTATTGCAATTGTGGATTATGGCATGGGCAACCTGCATTCGGTTGCCCGCGCATTAATGCATGCGGCTCCGCATGCCAATGTTTATCTGGCCTCTGATGTCGCAGGCATCAAATCGGCCGACCGAATTGTGTTTCCCGGTCAGGGCGCGATGCCCGATTGTATGCGCAATCTGGCGCAGTCCGGGCTCAGTGGCGCCGTACTGGAAGCGGCGGCCAGCAAACCTTTGCTGGGCGTTTGCGTAGGCGAGCAAATGTTGTTTGAGCGTAGTGAAGAGGGCAACGCGGCTTGCCTGGGTATTTTTCCGGGTACCGTAAAACGGTTCCAGGGCCCGCGCTACGCCACAACCGCACCTGAAAATACACCACTAGCCGCCATCACGCACGAAAACGAAAAGCTCAAGGTGCCTCATATGGGCTGGAGTC
>CAZPNE010000036.1:0-14020 GCA_964588255.1 uncultured Advenella sp.
AGAGGCTTGCAAAACGGGCATGCCTTTGGCCAGGTAACAGCAAAGGGCCGTGCTGACAATGCCTCCGGCCTCTGGGTTACGGTCCGGGTAAGAGGCCGCAACAAGCTGCGTGTCATCTGGGCTATACAGGGTGTTGGCTTTTTGCCTGTCGTCAACGGGTTGTGCCAGTAACAGGCAATGGCTGGTGCCTTCCTCTAGTATGGACTGGATGAAGTCCTGTGTGCTGCCGTTGTTATCACCTGTCCATTGATTGAGATAGGTGTGATCCAGCACCACGGTGTGAGCCAGGGGTAACAACAAGTCCTTGACCTCATTGATGATGTCTTCGATTTCTTCAGGGTCAGGGTGGTTGAGGGCGTTAAAAAAGGTTCTGCCAAGATAAATCACCAGGGGGGCCGTGTCGTAGTCGGCCGCGATTTGTGCAATAACGCTAACGGCTTCTGTTGAATAGAAACCATCGGCCATGATGGCCTGGACCGCACAGTCTTCGAGCAGGCAACGGGCCTGGTTGTTTAATACTTCGGGATCAACCGGATGGATCGATTCGGTGGCAACGCTGTCCTGTACGGTCAGTGCCGTTATTGTTGCAAGCGGGTGACATTTCAGCCTGTTTGCGGTAATCGCTCCGGCGGGCAGGCCGGACCGTCCGCTAGGGTCGAAAACATTGAAAAATAATACGGTTGCGGGTAAGGAATTGGACACAATCTGGCTTTGTTTCTGTACTATTGGGATTATTGGATTGTAGCCATTTTCGATAAATCAAATATCGGGAATGATTTCAAACTAAAATTAAGGTTTCATTTATATTTATTGTTGGAAAGTATCTCTATGCGCACTTGGATGTGTTTGATTTGTGGTTGGGTTTATGATGAAGAAGCCGGATTGCCGGAAGAGGGTATTGCACCAGGTACCAAATGGGAAGATGTACCTCCCAATTGGGTCTGTCCTGAATGTGGTGCCCGCAAGGAAGATTTCGAGATGATGGAAATCTGATAAATAGTAAAAACAGAATAATTCAGGGAGTCAATCATGGAAGAAAACTCAGCACCCTCCGAGCCGGGCTTCATGAGCATGGCCAATCAGTTCCTGATGGCCATGCCTTCACAAAGCTCAGATCTTTTTGAAGGCGGTGTGGTTTATGTTTGCGAGCATTCAGAAGAGGGTGCATTGGGGTTGCTGATCAACCGGCCTACTGATTTGTCCGTGAAAACCCTGCTCGAACGGCTGGAGCTTGAAATCCAGGAAGAGCAGCCCAATGGGGTTGTTTTTTATGGTGGCCCGGCCCAGACTGACCGGGGTTTCGTGTTACATAGTCCGGTGCGCAATTATCGTTCAAGTGTGGTTCTTGGCGACGTAGCGCTAACCACTTCCCGTGATGTCCTTGAAGACGTGGCTAAGGGTAAAGGCCCGGAAAAAGTCTTTATCTCGCTGGGTTATTCGGGCTGGAATGCCGGGCAACTGGAACAGGAAATCGCCGATAATGCCTGGCTGAATGTAGATGCTGACATGTCTGTAATTTTTGACAAGGCACCTGCCGAGCGCTATGTGGCGGCTTTGGCATTGCTGGGCATAGAGCCTTCTTCCCTGTCAGGTGAATCCGGGCATGCCTGAACAGACTTTTCTGGGTTTTGATTTCGGTCTGAAAAAAATTGGCGTTGCCATTGGCAACAGCCTGACTAAAAGCGCCCGTCCGCTGTGTATTCTTAAACCGGCAACCAAGCAGGCTCGTTTTGAGCAAATCGCTCTACTATTGGATGAATGGCAGCCCGATTGTGTCATAGTTGGCCTGCCTCTTACCCTTGATGGCGAGGAACAACCCGCTTCCCTGCAAAGCAGGCGTTTTGCCAACCAGCTTAACGGACGTTTTGCTGTCAAGGTCGAAATGGTGGATGAGCGGGGTTCCAGCCTTGAGGCTCAGGGGTATCTAGGTAACAACAATGATGACGATGCGGTGGCCGCATCCATTATTTTGCAACGTTTTCTGGATACGCTGGCGTAAAATGACAAAAAAATGATTTTGACAATTACAGGAAGAAACAATGGAGTTAACCCTACCTAGAGCAGAAGACTTGTATGCGCACATGAAAGCAGGCATCGAAGCGCTTCTTGGGAAACTTGATCCTGATTCGGTACATCTGGTTGGCATTTATTCGGGTGGCGCCTGGTTGGTGGAAAGGTTGCAGAAAGACCTCAAGCTGCAAAACCCTTCAGGCGTGATCAATACCAGTCTGTATCGGGACGATTTTCATAAAATCGGCTTGCATTCACAGGTCTTGCCCAGCGCCATTCCCTTTGAAGTGAATGGCAAGCATATCATCATGGTGGATGATATTTTGTATACCGGCCGCACAACACGGGCTGCCATCAACGAACTTTTCGATTACGGGCGTCCAGCTTCCATTTCCCTTGCCGTTCTTATTGACCGTGGCGGACGTGAATTGCCGGTCTCACCCAATGTATGTGGTGGGGTGATTCCACTAGAGAAAGGAACCAATTTTGTGCTTTCACAAAATGAACAAAGATTATTTGATATTGATTTAAAAAAGGAAGACGTCGGTGCATAATCCTCAGCTTAATCGACACGGAGAGTTAACGCATTTACTGAGTACAGAGGGATTGTCAAAAGACATTCTGACTCATATCCTTGACACGGCACAAACCTTTGTTCCCTTGGCAGAACGGGAAGTCAAGAAAGTGCCGCTGCTGCGTGGCAAAAGCGTTTTCAATCTTTTCTTTGAAAACTCAACACGTACCAGAACCACGTTTGAGATTGCGGCAAAACGTTTGTCAGCAGATGTCTATAACCTGAATATCAATGCTTCTTCAACGTCCAAGGGCGAGTCCCTGCTTGATACCATCAGTAATTTAACGGCCATGCAGGCCGATATTTTTGTTGTCAGGCATGAAGCCAGCGGAGCACCTTATCTGATCGCCCAGCATGTTGAACCGCATATTCATGTGGTTAACGCCGGTGACGGCCGTCATGCACACCCGACCCAGGGTCTGCTTGACATGTATACCATCCGTCATTTCAAGAAAGACTTCTCTAACCTGACGGTGGCCATTGTGGGCGATATCCTGCATTCACGCGTGGCCCGTTCTGATATTCATGCGCTTACCACATTGGGTGCCGCCGAGATCCGTGCCATTGCGCCCCTGACCCTGTTGCCCAGTGGGCTTGAACAAATGGGGGTTCGCGTCTTTACCAGTATGGAGCAGGGCCTGAAAGACGTTGACGTTATTATCATGCTGCGCCTGCAAAACGAACGTATGAAAGGGGCGTTATTGCCTTCCTCGCAAGAGTATTTCAAGCATTATGGCTTGACACGGGAAAAACTGGCCTATGCCAAACCTGATGCCATCGTCATGCATCCTGGCCCCATGAACCGGGGGGTTGAAATTGACTCCACGGTTGCCGATGGCGATCAGGCGGTCATCTTGAATCAGGTGAATTTTGGTATTGCAGTCCGGATGGCTGTTATGAGTATTGTGGCGGGAGCTAGTCTGTGAAAATCTTGATTAAAAACGGTCGTTTGCTTGATCCCAAAAACGGCATCGACCAACTGTGTGATATTTCAATTGCCTCCGGACGTATCGTCGGGATTGGCAAGGCTGACCCTGCTTTCGAAGCCAGACGGGTTATTGATGCACAGGGTCTGGCGGTTGTGCCGGGCCTGATCGATTTGTCTGTCCGGTTGCGTGAGCCCGGCTTCGAGTACCGTGCAACGCTCGAGTCCGAAATGAATGCCTCTCTGGCGGGTGGTGTGACCAGTCTGGTTATCCCTCCTGATACCGATCCGGTGCTTGATGAGCCCGGTCTGGTTGAAATGCTGAAACACCGCGCCAAACAGCTTAACCAGGCAAACCTGTATCCATTGGGTGCCATGACGCAGGGCCTGAAAGGCGAAACCATTACCGAAATGGCCGAGCTGACCGAGGCTGGCTGTGTGGCTTTCTCGCAAGCGGTGCATCCGCTGATTGACTACGGCGTGCTGTACAGAACCATGCTGTATGCCAAAACCTACGACTATACCTTGTGGCTGTACCCTTTTGATGCCTCCCTTTCCAAGGGTGGCGTTGCCGCCAGTGGTGCGTTTGCCTCCCGCACTGGGTTGGCTGGTGTTCCTGTACAGGCTGAAACCATTGCCTTGCATGCCCTGTTTGAATTGCAACAAAGTACCGGTGTGCGTTTGCATTTGTGTCGTGTTTCAAGTGCAGCCGGCCTGGATCTGGTGCGCAAGGCCAAGGCGGAAGGTTTGCCGGTCAGTTGCGATGTTTCCATTAACCAGATTCATCTGATCGACCAGGATATCGGTTTCTTTGACAGCAACTATCGCCTGGACCCACCTTTGCGGTCACAGCGAGACCGTGATGCCATTCGCCAGGGTCTGGCCGATGGCACGATTGATGCGATTTGCTCTGACCACACGCCTGTTGATGACGATGGCAAATTGCTGCCGTTTTCCGAAGCGGAGCAGGGTGCAACCGGCGTCGAGTTATTGTTTTCCCTGGTTTATAAATGGGCCCTGGAAACCAAAACACCTGTGCTGGATGCCTTGGCCAAAATCACTACGCAACCGGCTTCTATCTTGTTGTCCGGTGCACCTGCCTTACCGCCTTGCGGTCAGCTGGATATCGGTGCGCCTGCCGACCTGGCATTGGTGGATCTTGATGCGGCTTGGGTGGTTAATCGTGAATCCATTTATAGCCAAAGTTGTCACACGCCATTTTTTGGTTATGAACTGCCGGCCAAGGTCAAAATGACACTGGTGGGTGGACGGGTTGTGTGGGAGTCGGCTTGATTCTACGTGTAATACGTTTTAGCCTAAGGGCTCCCGCACTGATTCTGTTATTAGCGTTTGGTATTGCAACCTCATTTCTGCTGTATTCATTCCTTAAACAGCCAATACGGGAAAAAATCACCCGATGCTGGTCATGGATTTTAATGAAAGTCTGCGGCGTGAATATCGTTGTCGAAGGGGCACCCATCCTGAAAGGCGCCGTGATGTGGGTGGCTAACCATGTGTCATGGATTGATATTTTTATCCTGAATAGCTGTCGCACCACTTCTTTTATTGCGAAAAGTGAAATCAGGAATTGGCCGGTGATTGGCTGGCTGGTGGCTTCGGTAGGTACGGTTTTTATCGAACGGGGCCAGCGTCACGCCATTTCCCGGGTCAGCAAGTCAATTCTTGAGCTTTTCAGGCAGGAAGCCTGTGTTGGCCTGTTTCCCGAGGGAACAACGTCGGACGGCATGGATATGAAATCTTTGCATACTAGCCTGTTTGAACCGTCTATTCGGGACATGGTGCCGATTCAGCCGGTGGCGCTTGTGTTTATGCAGCATGGCAAGCGTAGCGGCGCAATGGCGTTCGTGGGCGAGCAAACCCTGGTCAATAATATTTGGCACTTGCTCAGTTCGCGGGGTGTTATGGTACGTGTCCGGTTCCTTGAGCCGCTTAACCAGCCAGGTGTACCGGTGCAAGCTACCCGTACGGAAATTGCCATTGCCATTCGTACGGCAATCGTCCATGAGTTGAAAAAAGAGCTGGCCTGAGCAAGCCGTTGCCATACAAATAAAAAAACCATTATTCCGGCCAGATTGGAATAGTGGTTTTTTTATGATAAGGGCCTGTGGTCGTGATCTTAGCTTCCAGCGGCAATCTGAATCAGCTTTCTGTCGTTAAGGCGAATGGCGGTTAATTTGCCACCCCACACGTAGCCGGTATCCAGGGCAATCAGGTGTTCACGTAACAGCAATCCCAGCGTGGACCAATGACCAAAAATAATGTTGTCATTAATGGTTTTTCGACCAGGAACCTCAAACCAGGGAATCAATCCCTTGTCGCTGCCAGGTGCCTCTTTGGAAGCAAAGTCCATATGACCTTTGGCGGTACATAAACGGATGCGGGTAAGCGCATTGATAATCACCCGCAGGCGTTTTGAACCCTCAAGGGATTCTTTCCATTGGGATGGCTCATTACCGTACATGTTTTGCAGGTTTTTCTTCCAGTCCCGGGAACGCAAGGATGCGGCGGCTTCGTTGGCCAATCGCAAGGTGGTGGCCAAGTCCCATTTTGCCATGACGCCGGCATGCACCATCAGGTGTTCGTGATCGTAATGGGCAAGCGGGCGGTGCCTGAGCCAGTTGATCAGGTCCCTGGCATCCTTGGCATTCAGGATGTCGTTGATGGTATCTGATTTGTTTTGTCGCCGGATGCCAGCATAAACGGCCAGCAAATGCAGGTCATGGTTGCCCAGGATGCACACGGCCCTGTCACCCAGTTCAATCAGACGCCTGAGCGTACGTAACGATTCAGGTCCGCGGTTGGTCAGGTCTCCGGCAAACCATAATTCACAGTTGGGATCCTCTTTGATTTCGGGTTGTTCAAGTAGGGCGTCAAGGGCACTGCAGCAGCCTTGCAAGTCTCCTACTGCCCAAATATTTTTATTCATAATTAACCTTGTTACTTTGTTTTTTTCTTGTTAGTCCCGGTTGTATGGGTTTTTGTGGTTCGCTTGACTTCCATCAGGTATAAAGCCATTAAGGCAATGGCCAGGCCAAGGATATTAGGTGCCAGCGCGGTCGTCCAGGCAGGCAGGTTGTTTAACATGCCCAGGTTAAGGGATAGCTGGTTAAACATGAAAAAACCAACGCCCAGCAAAATGCCCATAAACACTTTTGCGCTAACGCCACCGCTGCGGGTTTGGATGAAACTGATGGGGGCGGCAATCGTCATCATGACCAGTAGGGTAAAAGGGTAACTTCCTTTACGCCATAAAGCCACGAATTGCCGGTTGGTTTGCAAATTATTTTCATCCAGGTAGGTAATGTAATCAAGCAGGGAAACGACGGACATTTTTTCCGGTTGCAATTCTCCCGCCAAAAGACGGTCTGGGGTCAGGGTTGTTTCCAGGGTTAAAGAGGGGATTGAGACAATCTTTGCCACCGCTTCGACCGGGTTGTTGGGGTTGGCCAGGGCTTCTTCGATGTTGACGGTACTTTGGGTTTGCGCCACATTGTTTAAGGTCAGGATATTATCCTGAAAAAAACCGTTTTCGGCATGGGAAAAATGCAGGAACTGGCCACTGGTTTTGTCATAGGTCATAATGCGGATATCCTGGACATTGCCATTGTCTGCCATAGAACCAATGTTGATGACCCGGGCATTACCCTGCAGGTCGGGTTCGCGGAACCAGTAACCGCTATTCATGCGTCCGCCATTGGCCTTGCCCAGGAATTTAAGGCTGAGCTCACTGGTTTTGACTTCCGCAGCTGGCGCCAAGAACTCTGATAATAGCAGCGCGCCGCCCATGATGGGAATGCAAATAACCCAAAGCATGAATAGCAGTTTGGCTGTGCTGACACCCGATACCCGCAAAATAACCAGTTCATTGCGTTGTGCCAGGCTGGCCAGGGCCATGGTTGCCCCAATGAGCAGCCCGATGGGCAGTAAATCATAAAGCCGGGTGGGTATTTGCAGGGCTTCCAGATATAACAGGGAGAACAGGGAGAAATTGTCGTTGACTTTATCCAGCTCGTCGATCAGGGAAAAAAAGGTAAACAGGCCAAGCAACACCAGCAGAACAGCGGTGGTGGTTCGGTATATTTCACTGGCTAGATAGCGACGGGCAGTATGCATGTAAGCGGGGTAAAAAAAATTATTTACAAATTATAAAGACTTTGCCGTGATTCTGATGGTTCGTATCGTAAGCAACTGCCTTGGATTGTAACTTTTAAATGGGTGGCAAACACATCCTGAATATGGGCAAGTGTTAAATTTTGCCAATGGCCGGTTTAGGGCGTGTCGGGAATTTGTGCCGATTTCATTCTTGCCAGGATGGTTCGTGTGCGGGATTGTACATAGCGGCTGCCGATATTGGTACCGTAAGCCCTGGGATTGGGTAATAGCACCGCCAGCTGGGCCGACTGTCTTTTGCTAAGCTTGCCGGCATTGGTTTTGTAATAATGTTGGCTGGCTGCCTGTGCACCAAAAATGCCGGTGCCCCATTCGGCCAGGTTCAAATAAAGCTCAAGAATGCGCGCTTTGGACATGACGGTTTCAAGCATAACGGTAATTATCAGTTCTTGCCCCTTTCTGATATAGCTGCGGTCATTGGACAGGAACAGGTTTTTGGCCAGTTGCTGGGAAATGGTGGAGCCACCCCTGATTTTATTTTTGCCCTTTTCGCTTTGTGCCGTGTTGTAGCGCCAGGCCTGTTCAATCGCATCCCATTCAATCCCGCTGTGCGACACGAAGTTGGCGTCTTCAGAGGCAATCACCGCTTTTTTCAGGTTGTCGCTGATCTGGTCGTAACTGACCCATTCATGGCGAATGGGGACGGGCGGGTCTTGCCGTGACAGGATTGCTTTCTGTTGGCTCATCATGGCACTGCCCCATGGATTGAACAGGCTATACCAGCACACCCACAGGAATAGCCAGACCTGATAAAGAAGCACAATACCCACAAGGGTGCCAGCCAGCTGCCACAGTGTTTGGGCAACGGATTGTTGCCGGACTTTTTGCGGGTATTGGCGTAAATCCGTCAGCAGGGATTGAAACCGGGGCAGTACAGTCATTAGCCGGTAACGAGTTGTTGGCGCAGGGCGTCAAGCACAGGAACGGGATTGACACGGACATGATGCCAGATAAAGAAGCTTTCCGCTCCCTGGTAAACCAGCATCCCCAGGCCATCCGAGGCAACGGTGGCACCATCTTTGCGAGCCTGCTGCAGGAAGGGCGTGTCGTTTTCTGGTGTATAAACCATGTCGTAGGCCAGGCTGTTAGTGGTAAACAGGCCAACAGGCAGCGGCAGTGCGTTTTGCTGCAGGCTGCTGGAGGTGGCGTTAATGACGATATCCCACTGGTCCTGGATTTGCTCAAAACTGCCTGCTGACAACACATCAGCGTATTGTGGCAGGCCAGTCAGGCATTGCGCAACCAGTTCCGAGGCTTTTGTTACGGTACGGTTAACAATCAGCAATTGGCGGCAACCGGTTTCAAGCAGGGGCAAGATAACGCCACGAGCTGCGCCACCAGCGCCCAGCAACAGGATTTTTTTGTTTTTAAGATCAATACCCTGACGCTGGATATCATTGACCATGCCAATGCCATCGGTATTGCAGCCGTGCAGGTTGCCGTCTTCCATCCAGAGCGTATTGACCGAGCCGGCAGATTGGGCACGGGGGGACAGGTTGGCCTTTGCCAGTTCATAAGCCCTGAGCTTGAAAGGAACCGTGATGTTCAGGCCTTTGCCACCCTGTTCAAAGAAGGTTTGCACCGCAGGTTCAAATTCCTCAATTGGCACCAGCACTTTTTCATAGTGGATGTCCAGGCCGGCCTGTTTGGCAAACAACGCATGCAAGAGTGGCGAATAACTGTGCTTGATGGGGTTGCCCATGACGGCAAAATGCAAGGGAGTGTTCATGACTGGCTGGCCTCTGCTACCGGGGTGGCGGGCTCTTCCTGTTCAATTTGCCTGACGTACTGGCAATCCAGGGTCAGTTCAAGCAGGTTGTTACCCATTAAATCAATTTCAACAATGCTGCCCCGGTTCAGTTCTGGCATGCCATTGATATCGGTCACGAAGGGGGCATTATTGAAGCGTACCAGGTTGTCGCGCAAGACTGTGGCCTCAACGCGGGTAACTTGTTGCTGTTCAAGCCAGCGCAGGCACCAGAAGCGCTCAAGACGGTTTTGGAACTCTCCCCACAGGGTGTATTGTGATTCGAAAGCGCCGATAATGGCGAACAGGTCGGCATCTTTGGGTTTGAAGGGCGCCACCAGGCGGGCCGAGATGCCATGTTGTGCAGCGGCAATAATCTGGCTTTGGTTGATCAGGTCAACATAACGCCTTAGCGGTGACGTGCACCATGCATAATAGGGAACACCAATGGTTTCATGTGGCAGGGGGTGGGTTGACATTCGCGTGCGACCGGCTTGCTGTGACCTGAAAATGCCGGGCAGGCCATTCTCGTTCAGGAAGCCCGCCCACTGGGTATTGGCCAGCAACATGTACTCGGCAACAATCAGGTCGAGTGGGGCATCACGGCGGCGGGGCGCCAGGTTAATGATTGAATTGGGGTCGTCAGCCGGGCCATCCAGCACAAAGGTGTATTCAACCCGTGAGTTGTTTTCGGGTTTGCCACGAATCACTTCACGCGCCGTTTTCAGGTGCTGCCCCAGTTTCCAGAGTGGCCTGAACAGGAAGGGGTAAGGCATGGGCAGGCTTTCATCTTCAAGTGCCTCGACGGTAATAAGGTGGTCGATCAGGTTGGTGCGCAGGTTTTCCTGGACGCACACCTTCTCAAGCCGGGTTTCCGTTGACAGGATTTCTCCGGTATCGATATTGGCCCTGATGTACAGGGACACGGCAGGCGTGGGTTTGCCAGCAACTAGCGAGAATGTGTTGATGACAGACTCTGGCTGCATTGGTATTTTGGCGCCCGGCATGTAAACCGTGGACATCCGCTCCCGGGCCAGCTTGTCAAGTTCCGAATCACGTTCAACCATCAGGGCGGGTGCGGCAATATGAATGCCAATGCGGTAAACGTGGTCACTTTCCTGGTGGACTGAGAAGGCATCATCAATCTCGGTGGTGAACATATCGTCAACGGAGTAGGGCTCGACATCGGCCAGTGGCAAGTCGGGGACGGCGGGCAGTGTAATATCCTTGAACCCGGTTCCTTTGGGAAAGTTCAGGCCCAGGAATTTTTCACGGTGGATAGCCAGCGGGTGTGGATAAACCTTGAGCCTTAATAAAAGCTGCTCAATGGTTTCTCCGGTTTCACTCATGGCCTGGTGAAAGGCTTTCCATTCAAATGTGTTTTTGTCCGGTTTGGCCAGGAAAGTGTGGATCACAGGCGTAAAGGCTTCAGGCACAATGCCTTGCTTGATCTCTTCGATCCAGGCGGCTTGCTGTTCGGCCTGTTTTTGTTTTTTCTCAAGGGCAGCCAGTGCGGCTTTCAGGATGTCAGGCGGGGCCGGGCGGTATTGGCCCTTGCCCTTGCGGTGAAAGTAGACCGGTGCACTATGCAGGCGCAGCAACAGGGCGGTTTTTTCCCGCACGTCAGGCTCATGGCCGAAGTAGTCCCGGGCCAGTTCTTCCACCTGGAACTCCTGTTGGGGTGCACATTCCCACAGAAACTCAAGGTCGATGTCTTCGGCCAGTTGTCCGGCCTCTTCCATCAACGTGAGCGGATTTTGATTGTCGAAAAAGAAAATCGTGTTATTGCGTTTTATTTTGCTTCTTTTTCCAGATGCCGCTTCTACCTGCAAGGAGGTGTCAGCTTCAGACAGAATTTTTTCAGCTTTAAATTGACCGTTGTCTTCAAAAACCACGTACATATTGAGTGTTGTTCCTAATTGTTTAAGGCAAAGTCCAGGACTTGGGGGATGTAGTCTTCAAAATCTGAAAAACCGTGGTCCCCACCAGGAATAATTAATTGTTTTGCACCAGTATAGCGATGCTGCATTTCCTGCCAGTCCAGCACTTCATCACCGGTACGGGCCAGCAGAAAAAATTTTTCCGGATGCCTGATTTCCGGTACGAACCGTTCGGCCAGTTCCTTGATGTGCGCCGCTTTTAGTTCAAACGGTTCATCGCTATGAAAACAGGTCATGGGGCCGAGTTGGGTGGACAGGTCTCGTGAGGCATAAATACAGGGGTTAACCAGGACTGCCTTGCAATCCAGTTCGTTGGCCAGCCAGGTTGCGTAATACCCGCCCAGTGATGAGCCGATCACAGTCAGCTTGTGAATGTCCTGGCCCTGGCATAGCTGGCGGGCAGTGGCAAGGGCCAGATCAGTCGCCTGTTTGGGCGAAACGGGCAGGTCGGGGCCGGCGAAAGCATGGCTTAATCCCCGCTTGGCCATTGCCTGCTGCATTAGCTGTGACTTGGCCGATAAAGACGAAGATCGAAAACCATGTAAATACAGAATCATATGAAAAAAATAATAAAGGTCACTACGTCATCAAGTGAATTTTTGTTTCAGGGCAGTAATCAGTTTATCGTGAAAACCGCCAAATCCGCCATTGCTCATGATAAGAATATGGTCACCTGCCTGCGCCTGTTGCGTGACTGCCGTGGTTAAGCGGTCAAGGTCATCATGGGCACTAACCCGGTCTTGCAGGTCGGCAAAAACGGTTTTTGGATCCCAGCCCAGGGCATGCTTGCCTTCCCTTGCGCCAAAACAGAAGGCAAGGTCGGCCTGTTCCAGTGACTGGGGCAGGCGTGCCGCCATGGTACCCAGCTTCATGGTATTGGAACGGGGTTCCAGCACGGCCAGGATGCGTTGTTGGCCAATCTGGTTACGCAGGCCCGCCAGGGTGGTTGCGATGGCGGTTGGGTGATGGGCGAAATCATCGTAAACATGAATATCATGGATGTTTGCCCGTAATTCCATGCGTCGGCGGATGCCCTGGAAACAGTTTAATGCCTGGGCGGATTGTTCTGCATTGATGCCAATATGATGGGCGGCGGCAATGGCGGCCAGGGCATTATTCATATTGTGAATGCCATTGTGCTGCCAGTTGATGTGCGCCACAAACTGGTTTTGGTAAAGAATGTCAAAGCTTGTGCCGGCGGCATCATGATTGGCATATTGCCACTGGGCGCCGGGACCAAAGGTATCGGTGCCAGACCAGCAGCCACGTGCCAGCACGCGTTGCAGGGCCTCATCCTGGGCGGGATAAATAATGCGGCCCGAGCCGGGAACCGTACGCACCAAATGATGAAACTGGGTTTCAATGGCGGCCAGGTCGGGGAAAATATCGGCGTGATCAAATTCCAGATTGTTCAGGACGGCAGTGCGGGAGTGATAATGGACAAACTTCGAGCGCTTGTCGAAAAAAGCGGTGTCATATTCATCGGCTTCAATCACAAAATACTTGTTTTCAGGATTGAAACGGGCAGATACCTGCAAGTCGTGGGCAATGCCGCCAATCAGGAAGTTGGGTTTCAGGCCCGTATGCTCAAGGATCCAGGCGAGCATGGAGCTGGTGGTGGTTTTGCCATGGGTGCCGGCAACAGAAAGCACGTGTTGTGACTGAAGCACATGGTCGCCCAGCCACTGGGGACCTGATATATACGGTTTGCCCTGGTCCAGAATGGCTTCCATTAACGGGTTGCCACGGGTAATCACGTTCCCGATGATGAACAGGTCGGGATTCAGCCCGGTTTGGCTGGCATCGAAACCTTCGATCAGTTCAATGCCCTGTTCTTGTAATTGGGTGCTCATTGGCGGGTAAACGCCCGCGTCACAGCCGGTCACTTTGTGCCCCGCCGAGCGGGCAATCAGGGCAAGGCCGCCCATGAATGTACCGCAAATACCTAGAATATGAATATGCATAAAAATCTCCTGCCGGTATTTTAAGTGTTTTCTGCTGTTAATCCTGTTGAAAAAACGCTGAAAAGATTAAAAGGTGATGTGGCTCATGGAGCCGGGGGGCGATTTGTGTTAAAAACAGTCATTGTTTTAAAAGCGGAATTTCAATGAAACGTAGAAACATGCTGAAAATGGCAGGTGGACTCCTGCTGTTGTTGCCTGGCGTCAAGGCCATGGCGTTGCAGGCCGGAAGCTCTTCTGACATTGGCGATGTGTCTGAAGAAGCCCTGGCCAATCTGTTTGACCTTTCCGTGCCCGACATGTCCGGGCAGGCACATACCGTACGGCAATACACCAACAAACCGCTGGTGCTTAACTTCTGGGCGACATGGTGTCCACCTTGCGTCAAGGAAATGCCCGACCTTGAAGCCTTGCATCAGGCTTATCCCCAGGTTAATTTTGTGGGGTTTGCCGCAGATACGGAACGCAATATGCGTAAATTCGAAGAAAAGGTCAGCGTTTCTTATCCCTTGCTGGTCGCGGGCATGGGCAGTATCAGTTTAATGAAGAAATTGGGTAACAAATCGGGTGGATTACCGTTTACCCTGATCTTTGATGCAGGTGGCAAACTTAGGTACAAAATCCTTGGCCAGGTTGAAAAAGATGAGCTTGAACAAATACTTAAAACACTCT
>CAZPNE010000037.1:0-13737 GCA_964588255.1 uncultured Advenella sp.
AATATATGCCGCCATAACCAAACCTTGAGACATATTATTCACCCTTGTCTTTTCTAAACATTTTCAGCATGCGCTGCGTAACCAGGAAACCACCTGCGATATTGATACTGGCAATAAGAATACCGATAAATGCCAGCACACTGACCAGCCCGCTGCCATGACCAATTTGCAGCAGGGCACCCACAACAATAATGCCGGAAATGGCATTGGTGACCGACATGAGCGGTGTATGCAGGGAATGCGTTACGTTCCAGACCACGTAGTAACCCACCACGCAAGCCAGGACAAAAACAGTAAAGTGAGACAAAAACTCGGGGGGCGAATAAGCACCTGCCAGGCCAAACAGCACAAGCAGTACGGCCAGTACCCCCAATTTGAAGCGGGCGGACTTGGGTTCGGCCTTTTTGACCGCCACAACCGGCTTGGCCGCCACGGCAGCAGGCGCTGCCGACACACTGATGGCAGGGGGCGGGAAGCTCACTTCACCCTGGGTAATGACGCTCATATTGCGCAACACCACGTCTTCCTGGTTGATATCAATCTGGCCGTCTTTTTCCTTACACAGCAATTTGCTTAAATTAACCAGATTGGTAGCGTAAAGCTGTGAAGACTGGGCAGGCAGACGACCCGGCAAATCCGTGTAGCCCACTACCTTGACACCATTGGCGGTCACAAAAACCTCACCCGCCTGGGTATATTCACAGTTACCACCGGCCGCGGCCGCCATGTCCACAATCACCGATCCCGGTTTCATGCTGTCTACCATTTCACGGGTAATCAGCTTGGGGGCCGGTTTGCCTGGAATCAAGGCAGTGGTAATAATGATATCCACGTCCTTGGCCTGTTCAGCAAACAAGGCCATTTCGGCACGGATGAATTCCTCGGACATGGTTTTGGCATAGCCATCTGAAGACGAACCGTTTTCATCACCAAAATCCAGTTTCAAGAACTGGCCACCCATGGATTCGATTTGCTCGGCCACTTCAAGGCGGGTATCAAAGGCCCGCACAATGGCCCCCAAAGAACCGGCGGTGCCAATGGCAGCCAGGCCGGCCACCCCGGCACCAATCACCAGGACTTTGGCAGGCGGGACCTTGCCCGCTGCCGTGATCTGCCCGGTAAAGAAACGGCCAAACTGGTGGGCGGCTTCAATGACAGCGCGATAACCACCAATATTGGCCATAGATGACAAGGCATCCAGGGACTGGGCACGTGAAATACGCGGCACCATATCCATGGCCAGCACATTGACCTGATTGCCCGCCAGCTTTTGCACCAGCTCGGGATTTTGTGCTGGCCAGATAAAACTGACCAGCGTGCCACCTTCCTTGAGCAGGGCAATTTCTTCCTCATTTGGCGCATTGACCTTGTAAACCAGATCTGATTGCCATACTTCTTGCCGGGTGCCTGTTTGCGCCCCGGCCTTTATATAAGACTGATCATCAAAACTGGCCAGCTGGCCAGCCGAATGTTCGACCAGCACATCAAATCCCAGCTTTTGCAGCTGCTCAACCGTTACTGGCGTTGCCGCCACCCTGGTTTCCCCCTGCATGCTTTCTTTGGGTATACCTATACGCACAACCTACCTCCTTATAGCTTAAAAATAAAAAACAGTATCAATCAATTTGTTGGTTTTTTTATCATTGATTTTTTTCTAACCTAACATACTAATGTTTAATCATATATAGATTTTTAAAACAGACATATTAATAATATATTCATGTATTAATATAAGCAAAAAACAGACAGTTCACTTTATTCAAACTGCTATACTCCTTTCCGAAAAACGCAATACCAAAAAATATCCCATACACTGATTGCAGCACTATTTGTCTTTCAGACAGACTCCCTATCGTTCACCGACCTCCTAGCTACCCGCCAACTCATGACACCCACCCACACTAAAAAACATAAACGTGACCTGATCTGGTTTCCAGTAGCACTGGTTCTTTTTGAATTTGCGATTTATATTGGCAACGACCTGGTGCAGCCGGCGATGCTGACCATTACGCATGAGTTCAAGGTGGATGACAGCTGGGTTGCCTCCTCAATGTCGCTTTATATTCTGGGCGGTGCCCTCCTCATGTGGCTGATCGGCCCCCTGTCAGACCGCTACGGCCGGCGCCGGGTCATGCTGGCTGGCACACTGTATTACGCCATTACCAATATCCTGATCCTGTTCACGGTCAATATTGAAAGCTTCATGCTGATGCGTCTGCTGCAGGGTGTTTCACACTGCTTTATCGGCGCGGTAGGTTATGTCAGTATTCAGGAAGCCTTTCGGGAAAGCACAGCCATCAAAGTGATGGCCTTAATGGCCAATATTGCCCTAATCGCCCCACTACTGGGTCCGTTGGCCGGTGCCGCCCTCATCAGCTATGTGTCATGGCACTGGGGATTCATCATGATTGCCGGCATTACCTGCCTGAGCCTGATCGGCCTGTTCCGCCATATGCCCGAAACCGTTGACCTTGACGCCCCCAAGGAGTCTATCCGTAGCGTCCTGGCCCACTACAAAACCACCTTGCACAACCGGAAATTCATGCAACTGGCCCTGTTCAGTCCCATTATCGGCCTGCCCATGCTGATCTGGATTGGCCTGTCACCGGTTTTTCTGGTGAAAGACCTGGGCCTGGATAACCTGGGCTATGCCAAATCCCAGATTCCCATTTTTGCCTGCCTGATCCTGGGTAACCTGACCCTGGCCCGCATCTCAGGCAAAGTGCCGCTTGGCCAAACCATCTACTATGCCCTGCCACTGGTTTTTCTGGGCGGGCTTAGCCTGTTGCTGGCCGGCCTGCTGCCTACCTTTACCCTGACCGGCCTGATTCTGGGCATGAGCCTGCTGTCTTTTGCCCAAGGCTTAAGTTTTGCAGTCTTGTACCGCCTTACCCTGCTCTCGTCTCAGGCACCCAAAGGGGTGGTTGCTGGCGCCATGAGCCTGATCATGATGTTCATGTCCGCCATCAGTATAGAAGCCTTCAAATGGCTTTATGTCAGCATCCATTTGCCCTGGCTCTGCTTTGCCTGCGCGGCACTGGCTGGCCTCTATGCCTTGCTGACCCGTCCGGTCATGCGCCTGGCCATGCAAAAAAACGATCCGGCCTAACCCTTACCCGGGCACCCGGCCATGGCTGAAGCCAACATTACTGTTAAAATCGTTCCAACAAGACTTTTTTTCATTCCATTGTCATGGCCATCCATAAGAACAATAACCTGCCGCTGGTATCGGTCCGAGCGCTGAAAAAACATTTCCCCCTCGACAGGCATCAAAGCGTCAAGGCACTGAATGGTGTCTCATTTAATATCCATAAAGGAGAAACTTTCGGACTGGTGGGTGAATCGGGCTGTGGCAAATCCACGGTGGGACGCACCATCATGGGTCTGTACCAGCCCACCTCGGGCCAGGTCCATATTAATGGCCAGGACATCCACCAGACAAGCCCGCAAGACAACCAAATCAGGCAGCGCCAGATCCAAATGATCTTCCAGGATCCTTACGCCTCGCTCAACCCGCGTGCCACCATTTTTGAAATTATTGCCGAACCGCTGGACATTCATCGGGTTCACAAAAACAAAAATGCCCTGCGCCAGCACATTTACAGATTACTCGAAGAAGTGGGCCTGAATCCGGCTCATGCCCATCGCTATCCACATGAATTCTCAGGTGGGCAGCGCCAGCGGGTAGGCATTGCCCGTGCACTGGCGCTTGAACCGGAAATCATCATTGCCGATGAACCGATTTCGGCTTTGGATGTTTCAATCCAGGCCCAGATCGTGCTGCTTTTGCAACGCCTGCAACGGGAAAAAGAGCTCACCTACCTGTTCATTGCCCATGACCTGGCGATGGTGAAATATTTGTCAGACCGGGTCGGTGTCATGTACCTGGGTCAAATGGCCGAACTGGCCAGTAGCGATGAACTGTATGCCAACCCACTGCATCCCTATACGCAGGCATTACTTTCCGCAATTCCGGTGCCCGACCCCGATCTGGAAAAAAAGCGGCAACGTATTTTGCTAAAGGGCGAATTGCCCAGTGCCATCAACCCGCCAGGCGGCTGTGTATTTCATACCCGCTGCCCGCAGGCACAGGCTATTTGCCGGCAACAGCTGCCCGTCTGGAAAGAACATACGCCAGGTCATTATGCCGCCTGCCACCTTATTCCAGAAGGAAATCGCTAACATGAAAAGCTACGTCATCAAACGATTCCTGCTCATGATCGGCACGATCTTCACGATCGCTTCGCTCACCTTTATCCTGATGCACCTGATTCCAGGCTCACCTTTTGAGCAAGACCGGCAAACCAGCGCCGCCGTGCAAGAGAACCTGCGTGCTTTTCACCAACTGGACCAGCCCCTGTACATACAGTACTTCAGCTACCTGAAATCAATGGCCACTTTCAACTTCGGGCCATCCATTTCCAACCCCGACACAACCGTCAATGAACTGATTGGCCGCGGTTTTCCAGTTTCCTTCGAGCTGGGCATATGGGCTATTGGCATTGCCCTGGTGTCAGGCCTGGTTCTGGGTGTCATGGCCGCGCTTCACCATAATGGCTTAATTGACCACTTAAGCATGGGTATTGCCGTGCTGGGCATTTCCATTCCCAATTTCGTGCTGTCCACTCTGTTGATACAAGAATTTGCCGTCAACCTGGGCTGGTTTCCAGCCGCCACCTGGCGCACACCCATGCATATGGTGCTGCCGGTTGCCGCCTTGGCGACCGCACCCATGGCCATCATTGCCCGGCTGACTCGTTCCAGCATGCTTGAAACACTCACGCAGGACTACATCAAAATGGCTCGGGCCAAAGGCCTGTCACCCATGCGCGTGGTTATCCGCCATGCCTTGCGCAATGCCCTGATGCCAGTCGTTACCCTGCTGGGCACCCTAATGGCCTCCATCCTGACCGGCACATTCGTCATCGAAAAGATTTTTGCCATTCCGGGTATGGGACGCTATTTCATTGACTCCATCAGCACCCGGGACTACCCCGTTATCATGGGTACCACTGTTTTCTACAGTACCATTCTGGTTTTCATCCTGTTTCTGGTTGACATGGCTTATTGCCTGCTAGACCCCCGCATACGGCTTAACCATAAAGAGGGGCAATCATGAAGCAACATGAACAAAACAACTTCCCGCCCGAATGGCTGCAACCGGCTGTCAGAAATGCCAACGATATCCATGAGATCATTGAGCGACCTTATGTTTCCTACTGGCAGGATGCCTGGCAACGCCTGCGGCGCAATAAACTGGCCATGCTCGGGCTGGTGTTTTTGCTGGCCCTGGTCGGCATGGCCATTTTTGCTCCCTTGTTTTCGCCGTATTCGGCCACGGCCCAAGACCTGAGAAACCAGAATATGCCGCCTTCGGCCATGCACTGGTTTGGTACCGATGACCTGGGGCGTGATGTATTTACACGGACCTGGCAAGGTGCCCGAATCTCACTATTTGTCGGCTTCATGGCTGCCCTGATCGATTTTGTCATTGGGGTAGCTTACGGTGGGTACAGCGGCCTGAAGGGAGGTAAAGCCGATACCATCATGATGCGTATTGTTGAGATCCTGTATGGCCTGCCCTATTTGCTGATGGTAATACTGTTAATGGTGGTCATGAAGCCCAGCCTGTTAACCATTATTATTGCCCTGACCATCACCGGCTGGATCAGCATGGCGCGGATTGTGCGCGGCCAGGTCCTGCAACTTAAAAACCTGGAGTTTGTCACGGCCTCACGAACCTTTGGCGCCAGCACCGGCCGTATTATCCGTAAGAACCTGCTGCCCAACACCATGGGCCCGATTATTGTGCAAATGACCCTGACCGTACCCAGCGCGATTTTTGCGGAAGCTTTCCTGAGCTTCCTGGGATTGGGCATACAGGCCCCCCATGCCAGCTGGGGTGTCATGACCAATGATGCCTTACCCGTTATCTTGTCCGGTGACTGGTGGCAATTGTTTTTCCCGGCCCTGTTCATTTCCCTGACCATGTTTGCCTTCAATGTGCTTGGCGATGGCCTGCAAGATGCCCTGGACCCAAAACTGAAGAAATAGCGATGAATACACCACCCTTGCTTGAAATTCGACATCTTTCAATCCAGTTCCGCACCCATGGCGGACAAATTCATGCCGTGCGTGACCTGTCACTTGCCGTGCGTCGTGGTGAAACCCTGGCCATTGTGGGTGAATCGGGCTGCGGCAAATCGGTGACCTGCAATGCCATCATGGGGCTGTTGCCCAGGCAAACTGCCAAAATCACCCAGGGTGAAATCCTGTTTAAAGGACAAAACCTGCTGGATCTGGATACAAAAGCCATGCGCCAGTTGCAGGGCAACCGGATTGCCATGATTTTCCAGGACCCGATGACGGCACTGAATCCCACCCTGACCATCGGAGAGCAATTAACCGAAGGCGTTATTAAGCATCAAAACCTGACTTCTGATGAAGCCAGGCGCAAAGCCGAACAAATGCTTTCCCTGGTAGGTATTGCCAATCCACAGGAAAGGCTGGGCCAATATCCACACCAATTGTCTGGCGGCATGCGCCAGCGTGTGGTCATCGCGATTGCCTTGATGTGCGAGCCCGAACTGCTCATTGCCGATGAACCCACCACCGCCCTGGACGTAACCATACAGGCACAAATCCTGGACTTGTTCAGCCAGATCCAGGCGGCTACCGGTATTGCCATCATCCTGATCACCCATGACCTGGGGGTAGTGGCCCAAATTGCCAACCAGGTTGCCGTTATGTATGCCGGACAATGCGTGGAATCAGGTTCCCAGCGGGATATTTTCTATCATCCGCAACACCCTTATACACAGGGCCTGCTGCAGTCCATCCCAAGACTGGATATGACACGTGAAAGCCTGCGTCCGATTCCTGGCCAGCCACCCGATCTGTTTTCACCACCACCGGCCTGCGGTTTTTACCAGCGATGTCCCAAGGCCCTGGTTATTTGCAACAAAGTCCCCCCCAAACTGACTACAATCAGTCACACTCAACAGAGCCTGTGCTGGTTGCAAGACTTACGCACCCGTAGTAATTTATCCACCTGCCTGTAAAACAGGCAATCACGCAACTGCTTACTGAAGGATATTCTCCATGAAACAAAAACTGTTGGCTGCCTGTCTGGTGACTGTTTTAGGTTTTTCCCTGTCTGGCCCCGCTTTTGCCGAAAAAGTGTTGCGCCTGAACAATACCGAAGAACCCACCTCGTTGCATCCGGCTGCCGGTTTCAATCTGATTTCATGGGAACCCCTTAATAACCTGGTTGAAGGCCTGGTCAGGCTGGATGACAAGCATCTTGCCGCCCCGGCCACCGCCGAAAGCTGGCACATCTCCAATGATGGCAAAACCTATACCTTCAAACTGCGTGCCAATGCCAAATGGTCCAATGGCGACCCGTTAACCTCCCATGACTTCGTTTATGGCTGGACCCACATGCTTAATCCGGAAACCGCTTCGCCAGCGGCTTTTCTGGCTTACCCGATTGCCGGTGCCCAAGCCTTCAATGAAGGTAAAGGCCAGGACCTGGGTATTAAAGCATTGGATGACCACACCCTGGAAATCACACTAGAAGCCCCCAATGTGTCATTCCTTAATGTCATTACCAACCCCAACTTTGCACCGCTTAACCAAAAAATAGCCAAAGCCAACTCCAAATGGCATGCCGAAGCCAAAACCTATGTTGGCAACGGGCCTTTTTTATTAAAAGATTGGGAACATGCACAAAGCATGCGTTTTGAAAAAAACCCGCATTATTGGGATGCCGGCAGTGTACAAATTGATGCCGTCGATTTTTCCATGGTCAATGACCCGAATACGTCGTATCAGATGTATCGTACCGGTGAACTTGACATGACCCCCTCACCCCTGCCATCTGCCCTGTATGACAAAGTCAAAGACAATAAAGACTTCAGAAATGTACCGCAGGCAGGGGGTTATTTCTTCCGGTTCAATACCCAAATGCCCCCTTTCCAGAATGCGGATATTCGCAAGGCGTTTGCCTTGGCTGTCAACCAGGAAGACATTGTAAAATATGTCACCAAGCAGGGACGCCAGGCTGCTTACGGTTTTGTGGCACCCGGTTTTACCGGCCCCAATGGCAAAGATTTCCGTGAAGAAAGCGGCCATCTGCTAAGCACCAACCCGGAAGCCGCCAAACAACACCTTACCAAGGGTATGGCCGATGAAAATTACCAAACCCTGCCGCCTGTAACCCTTAGCTATATCAACAACCCCAGCGACCGGAAAATCGCCGAGGCCATACAAAACATGTACCGGGAAATCCTGGGTGTGGATATCCAGCTGCAAAGTATCGAAAGCAAAGTCTTTTATGCCAAGCAACGCGGGCTTGAACTGCAGTTCTCACGCAGCTCTTTCGTGAATGATTATGCCGACCCTTACAACTCGCTGGAAAGTTTCCTGAGCAACTCATCGATGAACCGTACCGGTTGGGCAAACCCCGGGTACGACAAGCTGGTTAGTCAGGCCAACACCGAAGCGGATGCCCAAAAACGTTGGGATCTGCTATTGCAGGCTGAAAAAATCCTGTTTGACGATATGCCCGTTTTCCCGCTTTTTTTCTATAATCAAATTTATCTACAAAAAGAAAATATCAGTGGAATATTGCGTCATCCCGTTGGCTATATCGATTTGAAATACACCCAGATTAAATAAAAGTAAGGAATACTCATGATTGACCTCATTATTGCCGATTTGGAAAACCCGGCTCACGCTGCGGCAATATTAACTGTCTTGAATGATTATGCTTCAGACCCCACCGGGGGTGGGCAGGAATTATCAGTCCATGTGCAGAAAAACCTGATTGCCTCTCTGAAAAAACGGAGCAACATCTACACAATTCTGGCATTCCACCAACAACAACCTGCCGGTATCGCCCTGTGCGTAGAAGGTTTTTCCACTTTTGCCTGCAAACCCCTGCTTAATATCCATGATTTTGCGGTTTTAAAACCCTACCGTGGTCAAGGCATTGGCAAACTCATGCTTGGCCGGGTCAAACAACTGGCCAAAAACCTGGGTTGTTGCAAAATCACCCTTGAAGTACTCGAAGGCAATACGTTAGCGCGTCATCTTTACGAAGAAGAAGGCTTCCTTGACTACCACCTTAACCCCTCCATGGGAAAAGCGCTGTTCATGCAATTTCCCATGGAAACGGACTAAACGGCAACACCCTGTTCCGCTTGTTTTTTCAATAAGTTTCCAAAAGGTATAATAGCCAACTCTGGAAACATCTGTTGCTCACAATAACAATCCAACTCTCTTGCATTTGAGATGATGAACTTGACATAGTTTGATATTGCAAGGAGTTGATAATGAACATCAAAAGCCAAAGTCGCATTATTCTGATTGGCCTGTTTAGCCTGGCCATTACCGGATGTGCCGGATATGACCGCTATGGTTACAGTGGTAACCAGCGTACAACCGCCACCATAGGTGGTGCCGCCTTGGGCGGTTTGGCAGGTGCTGCCGTTTCTGAAGGAGACCCTTTGGTTACCGTAGGTGGTGCAGCGCTGGGGGGTCTGATTGGTAACCAGCTTTACCGTGATGATGACCGTTCATATCGCCGTAGCAGCGATAGTGATAACAGATACTACAGGCGCAGTTATGATAATAACCGCCGATACAGGGATGATCGCCGTTACTGGGATTGATGGTTCCTGTTTAACCCTTAAACAAGACCGAATAAAGCGGCCCGTACCCGCTGAAAACGCCCTGTAACACGGATATCCGTCCTGTACCGGGGCGTTCTCATATCGTTATTATGGATTAGATTAATTCTTTTTAAACCACATCGTAACCGGCTTCTTCAATGGCTTCCTTGATTTGCGCCGGATTAACCTGCCCGTTAGTGCTGACTTTCACCTTTTTTTCCTCAAGGCTGACCTGGGCCGTCTCTACACCGTTTATTTCCTCTATGGCTTTCTTGACATGCGCAACACAATTACCGCAAGTCATGCCATCCACATTAAATTCCAGTTCTTTTTCCATGATCGCTTCCTTCTGCTTAAACAAAATTGAAAATACACGCTGATCTTAAACCTTCCCATGATGGTAAAGTCAAGATAAGTACGGTTGAATGTCCCGGCTACCCGCCAAATGCTTACCTCGCGCTACTGCCACGAAATATTCTGGCCACCCGGTTTTCATGCAGGCCATCCATCTCACCCGGCAACACTATACGACCATCCAGTGCGGTCACTCCCCGGTAGCCCACCGAATAGGTCCGAAAACCCTGGCGGGCATAATGGCTGCTGTAATCGTAATTATCATGATGATGGCCATGAAAATACGTATGCACCCCCAGGTAGCCAGCCAGATTATCCAGTACCTGAAAACCGAAACGGTTACATGAGGGTGCCTCATGAGTAACCAGGACATCGGCCTTTTCTGTTAACAATGCCTCGTACTCAGAGGGAAAAATGGTGCTACGATGCCGCAAATTCATGCCATTTCGCCATGTTGCCCGAAAGCCTCCCCGAGCCATAAAATCTTCAGGAGAATAAAAATTCCAGTCGGGTTGAGTCGGATCCCAGATTTTTCCACGAAAAACCCCACCCAAACCGGCAATACGCACGCCAGCCACCTCACAGACACGACCACTTAAATTCCGGTGTTTCAGTTCGGAAAGAAACAAATTGTCATATTGCTGTTCGGTATCGGTATCGTGATTGCCATGAATCCACCAAACTTCCGTCAGATCGATGATATCGGCCAATTGCTTGTGAAACGGATACGGTGTTTGTATATCTCCCAGAAACACAATGGCCAGGGGTTTGATTTGCCTGACAATCTCAGCGCAATGATCAAATCCACCATGCGTATCTCCAAAGAAAAGAATTTTATTGCCTGTATCCATAAGAATTTTTTAACTCTTACCGTCCTCCTTCCCCTAATCATAGCTTAATTTGGCTTTTTATTAAGACCAATCCTGCCGCGTATTGCCAGTACACCATTCAAGCGCTCATTTCCCTTGGTGTGCACACCTGTTTGAATTAAAAGGTTCAACATGCACCGGGAACTTAAAAAGCACAAATTCATAATAAAAAATCGGCTAGAAAAATAGCCAAAAATAAAATTTTTTTCACCATTTGTTCCAATAATAAATTAACAAATTAAATAATTTTAAACATTAAATAATTATTAATTCATTTTTAAAATATAATAATGATTATGGAAACATTTGATAAATATGATTATTTTTGTTAAAATAACGGCCTTAACAATAATTTATACATTCAAATTGTGTTTACCATGTAACAAAAAACATGGTATTACCTGTCAATGGGTAAATTTATTTCACCCTTCAATTAATGTTGGTATGTATCGACGGCAGCGCCGTTTTCCGCACACCCTCTTTGGCAAGCACAGTTATTTTTCAGTAACCTGCGACACTTAAGGAGGCTTAGCGCCATGCTTAAACCTAATAAACTCATCTCAGCAACCATTTTTTCCATGGCTACCCTGGGCCTGGCCCAATCTGCCCAGGCTGCTGACACCCCTCAATGTGAAGTTAACCGCCCCATCAATATTGGTGGAATGACCTGGGAATCCAATCTTATTCTGGCAGAACTTGAAAGCTATATCCTGCAAAAAGGTTATGGCTGCAAAACCGATATCCTGCCTACAGAAACACTGTCAGCCATCGCGGCACTGGAACGCGGCGATCTCGACATCAAACCCGAAATCTGGCTTAACAGCGAACGCGACCCCTGGGAAAAAGCCGTCGCCACCGGTAAAGTCAAAGCCATCGGTTCACTTTTCACTGGCGGTGAAGCCTGGTACATACCCAAATACACGGCAGAAAAATACCCTGACATCAAAACCCCTGCCGACCTGCTGAAATACAAAGACAAATTCAAAGACCCCGAAGATCCATCCAAAGGCCGTATCTTTGGCTGCCCGGCCGGCTGGAGCTGCGAAGTGGTCACCAATAACCTGCATAAAGCCCTCAAACTACAAGACGATTTCAACATGTATTCACCCGGCACTGGCGCAGCACAAAAAGCCGCCCTCATGTCGGCCTACAAGCGCAAACAGGATATCGCCTTTTACTACTGGTATCCAACACCACTGGTTGGCTCACTTGAGCTGGTAGAACTTGAACTGCCCGAACACGATGAAAAAACATTTGCCTGTTTAACAGCCATCGATTGTGAAAATCCACAACCTTCTGCCTATCCAACCACACCTGTTTATACTGGCATTAACGTTGAATTTTCCAAACAGGCTCCTAAACTGGCCGAGTTTCTATCTAAAATAACCCTGCCCGTTGACGTCCTTGATGCCGCTTTGGCGCGTATGGAAGAAACCGGTGACGAAGCCAGTGACATCGCCACATGGATCCTGAAAAACCATGCCAACACATGGACGCAATGGGTTCCTGAAGACGTCGCAAAACGTGTCCAGACTTCACTGTAATATAAACCCGTCACAACAATAAAAACATGAGCACTTCCAGCCTTATCCTACACAGGACAAGGCTGGGGAAAGCTCCATCATTCATTAAAAACGGATCTTATATGTTTCCCGAAATCATTTCATCCCGCAGTGTGCGTGACAGCATTGACGGCTTCGTCGATTACCTGGTCATGAATTACGCCGACGGCTTAAATAGCATGTCCGAACCCATTCTAGCCGCTCTGGTATGGTTGGAACAATTATTGCGCAACGCACCCTGGTGGAGCATCATTATTCTCACCATGCTTCTTGCCTATGGCATGAGCCGGCGCATTGCATTCAGCTTTGGCATGGGTGCCATGCTCTTTCTGCTGGGTGCCATGGGGCTTTGGGACGCCGGCATGCAAACCCTCTCGCTCATGATCATGGCAACCGGTCTTTCCATTATTATTGGCATTCCCATGGGCATTCTCATGTCCAAATTCAATCGCTTTCGCTCTGTCATGCTACCCGTACTGGACGTGATGCAAACCATGCCCAGCTTCGTTTACCTGATTCCGGTCGTCATGCTGTTTGGGCTGGGTAAAATTCCGGCCATTATTGCCACTGTCATTTATGCCGTACCGCCTGTCATCCGCTTAACCGATCTTGGTATCCGCCTGGTTGATGCAGAAGTCCTTGAAGCCTCACGAGCCTTTGGTGCTTCCAGCACCCAGCAGCTTTTTGGCGTACAAATCCCACTGGCACTGCCCAATATTATGGCCGGTATCAACCAAACCACCATGATGGCACTTTCCATGGTGGTCATTGCCTCCATGATTGGCGCCCGTGGCCTGGGCTATGAAGTCTTGCTGGGCATTAACCGCCTCGAAGTGGGACGCGGTTTACTGGCCGGGCTGGGTATTGTCATTCTGGCCGTTATTTTTGACCGGATTACCCAATCTTATGGAAAACGCAAGCAAATCAGAGGTGCACGATGAGTAAAATAGAAGTCAGGAATATTTATAAAATCTTCGGCAAGCATCCAGAGAAATGGCTTGAGGCCGTTAAACAGGGCATGAGCAAAGAAGAATTACTGGCCAAAAGCCAGCATACCCTGGGCCTGAAAGATATCTCGCTGAGTATCGAAGAAGGCAGCATTTACGTCATCATGGGTCTTTCAGGTTCCGGCAAATCCACCCTTATCCGGCACTTCAACCGGCTTATCGAACCCACTTCCGGCCAGATTCTGGTCGATGGCACCGATGTCACACAGCTGGGCAAGAAAGAACTGGAAAAATTCCGCCAGAAAACCATGAGCATGGTGTTTCAGCGCTT
>CAZPNE010000038.1:0-13638 GCA_964588255.1 uncultured Advenella sp.
CGTGGTTCCAGCAGCAGGGTAATAAACAAAAACACCATGCCCAGCACCGGCCCGGGGATTGGTAGCCCCGATAGCACCGACACCCATTCTCCCAATGCCTGGAAAAAGCATAAAACGGCCAGCGTCAGTAACATTGCTCCCCCGCTTTAGTAATATCAGGTTTGAACAGCCTGTTTGGCTTCTTCAACATTACCCTTGTGTTTTCTGAATACCGAAGGGGAAACCCCGTAAAACTGCTGAAATGCCGTTGAAAAATTGGCCGAGCTTGAATAACCGATTTCTGCGGCAATGGTGAGTGTACGCAAGGAGGTTTCCAATAACAACCGTTTTGCCTCGTGCATGCGGGTATCACGAACAAATTCAAAAACGCTGATATTGAGATGGTCCTGGAAGGCCTTGGTTAAACGCTTTTCGTGCATTCCGGCCACTTCAGCCAAATGGCTGATTGAAAGCGGTTCGTTAAGATGTTCCTGGACATATTTTTGCACAATGGATACCACCAGGACATCATCCAGGGTTTCCTGACTGGCGCCTGGTCTTGGGGAAAAGGCGGAAAATGAATTCATTTCCTGACCCTGGTTCAATCCCATGGTTTGAATTAAGCGTTTTTTTCTGGCCAGGGAAAGGTGCACAGCGATACGTGCAACGACCTCGAAGTCAGAACAGTCATTGGGAATGTAATCAACCGCTCCGCTACGAAACGCTTCCAACCGGTTTTCAGGATTTTCTTCCTGCCCATAGAAAATCATGGGAATGTCATTGGTGAAAGGGTTGGCTTTCAGACGGCGGCACAGCGTTACACCATTCAGTTTTGGCAACTGTATGTTTGAAAGAATCAGATCGGGACGATTTGCCACCGCCCGCTCGTATCCCTGTAAGCCATCAAAAGCATGACTGATACGGGAGTTTTTTTCCCGCAGAATATTCATCAGCGCATTACGTCCACGTATTTCATTGTCGATAATTAATATATGGGACAATGAAAAATCATCATTAGCTTGCATAATTATGTTTTTTAAATTAATAACAGTTGAGCCGTTTCAAATTGTAAACGAATCCACATCAGATTGTTTTTGATTTTATTTTTATCAGAACAAAAGTTATTAAAACAAAAACCATCAAATCAAAAACAATCTTTTATGCTCTTTAATTGCATATCGATCCGTCATTCCGGCAATGTAATCGGCAATGGAACGGGCCTGCTTAAGTTCATCCTGGATACGATAATCTTTGGGCAACAAACGGGGATCTTCCAGAAAAGCACTATATAAATCAGTGATGATACGCTTTGCTTTACCTGACATGCGCATTACTTTGTAATGCCGGTAAAGATTTTCCATAAGGAACCGTTTAAGATCGTTTGCCTGCTTCCTGACAGGGGCTGAAAATGCAACAAGCATGGGGGCATTATATACGTCATTTAATGTTTCGATCTGAAATGTTTTGATATTAAGCGCCGTATTTTGTGCAAGATCAACAATTAATGTGTTTATTATACGTCTGATTGTTTCTGAAACAAGCCTCTTCTCTGAAACATTTTGATATGTATTGCAAACATTTTGATAATGACTTGCAAACAGTTCTATCGACAATAATTGATCTATTGTTATCAAACCTGACCGAAGCCCGTCATCAACATCATGGTTGTTATAAGCAATTTCATCGGCCAGATTGGCCAGTTGTGCTTCAAGTCCGGGTTGTTTCCTGTCAATAAAGCGTCGGGCAACCTCTCCAAGGGTCTGGGCATGGGAAAGGGAACAATGTTTCAGAATGCCTTCCCGGGTTTCAAAGCTCAGGTTCAGCCCGTTAAATGAGGCATAACGCTCTTCAAGCTCGTCAACGACCCGCAAGCTTTGCAGATTATGCTCAAAACCGCCCGCCTGCGGGATTTTTTCACGCATGCAGCCATTCAGGGCATCCTGGCCGGCATGTCCAAAAGGAGTGTGACCAAGATCATGGGCCAGGGAAATGGCTTCCACCAGATCCTCATTCAGGCGCAATGTCCTGGCAAGGGCCCGGGCAATCTGTGCCACTTCAAGGCTATGGGTAAGGCGGGTGCGGAACAGGTCGCCTTCATGATTGACAAAAACCTGGGTTTTATACTCCAGTCGCCGAAAAGCGGAACTGTGAATAATCCTGTCACGGTCACGCTGGAACGGATTGCGACTTGGGTCTTCGATTTCCTGGTGGATCCTGCCACGGGTATCTTCGGGTTTGGTTGCATAAGGTGCCAGCGTTGTCATGTTTATTTACCCTTCCTGTGTTGTTTTCTTCAAAACCAGCATCAAGTCTTCCCGTGGAACCGTTTGGCTTTTCGCCTGACCGATGCCTGGCATCACAATGAATTTGATTTTGCCCCCTTCGGCCTTTTTATCAATTTGCATCAGCTCGATCCATTTGTCGGCGCCCAGATCAGGCGCGGTAACCGGACAACCAATCGCTGCCACCAGTGCCCTGACCCTTTCTACATCTGCCTGTGGAAAACCGCAAACTCGCGCCGAGAGTTCGGCCGCCTGTACCATGCCACACCCCACGGCTTCACCGTGCAGCCAGGTGCCAAAACCCAGGCCGGCTTCTATGGCATGGCCAAAAGTATGTCCCAGGTTAAGGATAGCGCGCATGCCGGTTTCCTTTTCATCTTCGGAAACCACATAGGCCTTGAGTTCACAAGAACGCTGGACAGCATAGCCAATGGCTTCGGACTCAAGCGCTTTCAGGCTGGCCACGTTTTGTTCACACCAGTCAAAAAAACCGGCATCCAGGATAAGACCGTATTTGATCACTTCGGCCAGGCCAGCCGAAATTTCACGCTCGGGTAACGTATTCAGCACAGTGGTATCGATATCAACGGCAATTGGCTGGTAAAACGCGCCAATCATGTTCTTGCCCATGGGGTGATTAACCGCTGTCTTGCCGCCCACCGAGGAGTCCACCTGCGCCAGTAATGTGGTGGGCACCTGAATGAAACGGATACCCCGCATATAGGTTGCCGCGGCAAAGCCGCACATATCCCCGATAACGCCACCGCCCAGCGCCACAATGACGGCACGGCGGTCCAGTCGCTGTTCAAGCAACCAGGTATAAATACGGTTAAGGGTATCCAGGGTTTTATAGGCTTCACCGTCAGGGACCTCGAAGACACTGATTTTTTTACCGCTTGCTTCCAGTGACTGCAAAACCGTTTTTCCATATAGCCCAAAAATGGTGGGATTGGTAATTAGCACCACTGAAGTGGCATCGGGAGGAATGGAAGTACCTACCTGTTGCAACAAATTGGGGGCAATATGAATGGGATAAGCGCCTCCTTCTGTTTTGACGTTAACAATACTCATGTTTTACTCCTGATTTTTTTGCAACAAATTATGAATGGTTTTTACTACAGACGGGATAGAACCCGAACCCGTTTCTATCGTGAGGTCGGCAACACTTTCATAGAGGGATTCGCGCTGCGCCAGCAATTCGGCAATCCTGGCTTTCGGGTTGGGCGTGGCCAGCAAAGGCCGGTTCCGGTCTTTAGCTACCCGGCGATAGAGCTCATCGACACTGGCCTTCAGGTAAATCACGATCCCCCGGCGCCGTAAAATGGCCCTGTTTTCTTCCCTTAATACAGCACCGCCACCCGTTGCCAACACGATACCATCAATCTGTGCCACCGCTTCAAGCACCATGCTTTCCCTGTTACGGAACCCTTCCTCGCCTTCGATGTCGAAAATAACAGGAATGCTAACCCCACACCGCCCGACAATCTCATGATCCAGATCCAGAAAATCCCGATTCATGGCTCGGGCCAAGGCCCGTCCTATTGTTGTTTTACCTGCCCCCATCATGCCCACCAAAAACACCGGCTGCTTGCTGGACAACCCGACTGGGGCAGTATCATGTATTATTTCACTCATATATTTAAAATGTCGGTAATTTGAGACTTATTTTGCACAGTTTTGCATATTATCACTTGCAACCTAAGTGATGAGCGCTAAACTGCACAATTCAGTTACAGAAACCCGTGAGTTTTTCAGGAAATTCTGCCCACAAAGCTTTAAAATCCCGTGTAATGAGTAAAACTACCGCATCCAAAAAAGAGAAATCGTCTTCCGGCTCATGGCTGGGACGGTTTATCATGAAATCCATCGTATTTTGCGCAGGCATCGGGCTTTGTGGCGCTTTGCTGGTCATCATGGCGATTGGCCTTACCTGGCCAAACCTGCCCGATCTCCAGGCAATGACCGATTACCGGCCTCGTATTCCGTTGCGCATCTATTCGGAAGACAAAGTCCTGCTTGCCGAGTATGGTGAAGAAAGACGCAATGTCATGCGTTTCAATGAAATCCCTGATGTCATGAAACAGGCTGTCCTGGCCGCTGAAGACGACAATTTCTACAAGCACAACGGGGTTGACTGGTCGGGCGTAGGCCGGGCAGTATTGGCCAATATCACCTCGGGCGCCAAAGCCCAGGGAGCCAGTACCATTACCATGCAGGTGGCCCGTAATTTTTACCTGTCTTCCGAGAAATCGTTCATCCGCAAATTTTATGAACTGTTACTCACCTATAAAATAGAAGACACCCTAACCAAAGACCAGATTCTCGAGCTTTACCTCAACCAGATTTACCTGGGTCACCGCGCTTACGGTTTTGCCGCCGCTGCCCGGACTTATTTTGGCATTCCGCTGTCAAAAGTCAGCATTGCGCAGGCCGCCATTCTGGCCGGTGTTCCCAAGGCGCCATCACGCTTTAACCCCAAAACAAACCTGAAGCGCGCTATCGAGCGTCAGCACTATGTATTGGGTCGCATGCTGAAACTGAACTACATCACCCAGGCACAGTACGATGAAGCCATGAATGAAAAGATTCAGGTCAAGTCACGTGACAACAGTGCGGCTGAAACCCAGTTTGCCCTTCACGGCCAGTATGTTTCCGAGCTTGCCCGCCAGCTGATGTACAACATCTATAAAGATAACGTCTATGGTCGTGGCCTTAATGTCTATACCACGGTCAATTCCAAAGATCAGGAAATAGCCTATATGGCTGTTCGCGATGGCATCCTTACTTACACCCGCCGCAAACCTTATCCTGGTCCGGCAGCCCAACTCGAATTACCGGCAGGACTTGAACAGAACCAGGAAAAAATGGAAGATTTCCTGGAGAAGGTCAGAAACGACTACCCAGACAGCAATAACCTGCACACTTATCTGGTGCTTTCAGCAAGCCCGACCAAGGTGGTTGCCATTCGTGATGCCGGCCATCCGATCGAACTCACCGGCACTTCCCTTAACAATGCAAAACGTGCCCTGGTAGCCAAGCCCAGCACCAAACGACATATTATGCGAGGTTCAGTCATTTACCTGCAAAAAGTAAAAGACAACTGGACCATTATCAACATGCCCGAAGTCGAAGGAGCTTTTGTCGCACTTGATCCCACCGATGGCGCCATCAAAGCCATGATTGGCGGATTTGACTTCAACCGTGGCGACTTCAACCGGGTTACCCAGGCATGGCGTCAGCCCGGCTCAACCTTCAAGCCATTCATTTATGCCGCGGGCCTTGAACGCGGATTAACGCCAGAAACCAATATTTCAGACCAGCCATTTTATTTAAGCGCGGCTAAAACCGGCAGCAAGCCCTGGACCCCCAAAAACTATGGCAACAGCTACACCTATAGCCAAACCTTGCGCCAGGGCCTGTACAAATCCAAAAACATGATCTCCATTCGGATTCTTGAGGCTGTAGGCCCCGATTTTGCCATGGAATTCATTGAACGTTTTGGCTTTGACCCTGCCCGACACCCTCCCAAAGGCGCCTACCTGACCATGGCACTGGGTGCCGGCAGCGTGACGCCATTGCAAATGGCCAGCGGCTATGCGGTATTTGCCAACGGCGGCTATCGCGTGAATCCTTACATCATTGATTACGTGACCGATCCCAACGGCACTATCCTGATGAAATCACAGCCAATCAAGGCAGGCAACGAGGCCAACCGCGCGATTGACCCGCGCACCGCCTATATCATGGATGACCTGCTGCGAGGGGTGGCCCGAAACGGTACGGCAGCCAGAACCCAGGCAACACTCAAGCGCCCGGATATTGGCGGTAAAACCGGTACCACCAACCAATCCTTTGATGCCTGGTTTGCCGGCTATACACCCAAAATGGTAGGTATTGCCTGGCTTGGTTTCGACCAGCCCCGTTCCCTGGGTGACCGCGAAACCGGCGGTGGTGCCGCCATGCCTATCTGGCTTGATTACATGGCCAAGGTACTTCCTTCCATCCCGGTTGCCAAACCAGGCCCCACACCCAATGGCCTGGTCAAGGCGGGCAATAATTTTTACTATTCTGAGTTCCCCGCAGGACAGGCAATTGCCAACCTGGGCGTAGGCGGCAGTGGTTATGCCCCTGGCACTGAAGAAGCAGGCGCCGCCAAACCGGCAGCACAGGGTAGCGGTGATGCGATTGGCAAGCTGATCGAATCCTTCAACCCCTTGGGTGGACCACCCATCCGCTTCTAGCCACACACAAAAAAACGCTCATTTTCAAAATATGAAATGAGCGTTTTTTTTCAAGATCATGATCACCACATGGCGATCTGGAAAAATCATTGCGCCAGCAGCGTCAAGGATGTTTTTAATACCATCCCTGCACTGCGTTACCCATCTTACAAGGTAACGGTTAACGGCTGACCGGCAATGTCAGAACACAGGGCGGCAACATTGGCTGCCAGTTCTGCACCGCCACGGGTGTCTTGCCACACCTGGCCATCAAAGCGGTAATGGAATGCACCGCTGGGCGCCGCCACCCACATTTCCTGCAAAGGGGCCTGGCTATTAATGACCACATGCCGGGTACTGTCAAACACAAGGGTAAGCACCTGGCCGCTGCGGTTTGCATCAACATCAATGTCCAGATGTTCAAACCAGCCATCAGCCTGGGCCTGAATCTTGTCTAAAATATCATCTGCACGTGCAAGAAATTCTGATTCAGTCATAATATCAATTCTATAAAAATTTTTTGGAGTCGTAAATTGCCTGCGTTAACAAAAATACACCGCAGTCTTTCAATGGTATCCCTGCTTGGCTTAAGTCTGGGACTTTCCGCCTGCGGATACAAGGCACCTCTATATTATCCTACCCAAGAACAATTACAGCAAATAGAAGCACGCGAACAAAGGATAAAGGCACGCAAAGAAGCCGCCAAAGAAGAAAAAAAGCAGTCCCGTACCCGGGAGCAGGAGCCAAAAACCAATATCTCCCAATAATAATCATCCCGTTTTTTCATACACCGTTAATTCTGATTATCAATTTGCAATGACCATACAATCCCAACCCTTACCCACTCCCGCCGGCTCACCCTTCTTTCATTACCAGAACGACACCCTGCATGCCGAAGGCGTATGTCTGGAAACCCTGGCCCGGGAACTGGGCACCCCCCTGTATGTCTACTCCCTGGCCGCACTCAAGGCAGCCTGGCAGTCTTACCAAAATGCGATTGGCAACCGTAACACCCTGGTTTGTTATGGCATGAAAGCCAACGCCAATCTGGCCGTCCTGAACGAGTTTGCGAAACTGGGCAGCGGGTTTGATATCGTTTCGGGTGGCGAACTGGCCCGCGTCCTGAAAGCGGGCGGACAAGCGGCCAAGGTCGTTTTCTCAGGTGTTGGCAAACAGGACTGGGAAATCGAAGCCGCCCTTGACGCTGGCATCAAATGTTTCAACGTCGAATCGGTGGCAGAACTTGAGCGCATTTCTGAAGTGGCCACACGACTGGGCAAAACAGCACCGGTTTCTTTACGCGTGAACCCCGATGTCGATGCCAAAACACACCCGTATATTTCAACCGGCATGAAAGAAAACAAATTCGGGATCGAAATTGGCACTGCACCAGCCGCTTACCAAAAAGCCAATACCCTGCCCGGTATTAAAATTGTCGGTATCGACAGCCATATCGGTTCACAAATAACCGAAGTCAGCCCCTATCTTGACGCTCTGGACAAAACCCTGGACTTGCTTGACATGCTTGGCCTTCAGGGCATCCAGGTAGAACACCTTGACATTGGTGGCGGCCTTGGCATTCGCTACACCGATGAAATACCACTCGACCCCAAAGAACTGCTGGAACCCGTTTACGAAAAACTGACTCAACGCGGCTATGAGCATTTGCAACTGGTTCTTGAACCGGGCCGTTCTCTCATTGGCAATGCCGGTGTCCTGCTAACACGTGTCCAGTATCTCAAACATGCCGAAGCCCGCAATTTTGCCATTATTGATGCCGCCATGACCGACCTGATGCGCCCCGCACTTTATGAAGCCTATCATGGGCTGCTAGCCGTCAAACCGCGTGCACAAGCCCCTGAAACCTACGATATTGTGGGCCCTGTTTGTGAAAGCGCCGACTGGCTGGCCAAACAACGCAGCATCGCCCTGCAGCAAGACGATATTCTGGCGCTTGAATCAGCAGGTGCCTATGGTTTTGTCATGTCCAGCCAATACAACACCCGTCCGCGTGCGGCAGAAGTCATGGTAGATGGCGAGCGTTTCCATATTATTCGCCAGCGCGAAAAACTGGAAGACCTGTTTGAAGGTGAGCAGCTCCTGCCCTGAAAAACATGATCCAATTTTTGTAGAAAGCCATTTTTTTAGCCTTCAATGACCCCATCTTGGGGTCATTTTCTTTTCTGTCCAACCCTGTGTCAAATATCGCCCGCCAGCCCACAATCCACAACATGGATCCACCAAATTCAATTGGCTGACATCAATTTTAGGTATAGTTTTTGTGTGTACATGAATATAGCTTGCTGTATCTTATTGGTTTTAAATATGTTAATACGTAAATTTACGACTCATTATTTATCATTAAGTAAGCTATAATTCCTAATTATTACAGACTCCCAACCTTCCAAAACCTTAAACAGTTAATGCCTTGCATGCCAAAAACTTAACAGATACCGGAAACTGCCAATAAAATGTACTCATCCCTCAACTCTGGAGAATCAGCATGATAGATCTGGATGTCGTCACCCTGTCGCGCCTGCAGTTTGCGCTGACAGCCATGTTCCACTTCATTTTCGTACCATTAACATTGGGTTTTGCCTTTTTGCTGGCCATCATGGAAAGCGTCTATGTCATGACAGGCAAAGACATCTGGCGTCGCATGACCATGTTCTGGGGAAAACTCTTCGGCATTAACTTTGCGGTTGGGGTTGCAACCGGTGTCGTCATGGAATTCCAGTTTGGCATGAACTGGTCTTACTACAGTCACTATGTGGGGGATATTTTTGGAGCGCCATTAGCCATTGAAGGGCTCATGGCGTTTTTTATGGAAGCCACCTTTATTGGTTTGTTCTTCTTTGGCTGGGACCGTTTGTCCAAAGTTGGACATTTAATCGTTACCTGGCTGGTAGCCATTGGGGCAAACTTTTCGGCCTTATGGATTTTAATCGCCAATGGCTGGATGCAAAACCCGGTAGGTGCCTACTTCAACCCGCACACCATGCGCATGGAAATGACCGATTTTGCCGAAGTCGTGCTTAATCCAGTGGCCCAGGCCAAATTTGTGCATACCGTTAGTGCCGGTTATGTCCTGGCTGCCATTTTCGTGCTGGGTGTCAGTGCCTGGTACGTCTTGCGTGGCCGCCATATCGAACTGGCCCGCCGCTCCATGGTGATTGCCGCCAGTTTTGGGCTGGCCGGCTCATTGTCGGTGGTGGTTCTGGGTGATGAAAGCGGTTATTTAAGTACCGAACACCAGCAAATGAAAATGGCCGCCATGGAATCCATGTGGGAGACAGAACCGGCACCCGCCAACTTCAACCTGTTCGCCATTCCCAACCAGGAAGAGAGGCGCAATGAGTTTGCCGTGGAAATCCCATGGGCCTTGGGCATTATTGGTACCCGCTCCCTCACCACTCCCCTGTTAGGCATCAATGAGCTGGTCGACAAGGCAAAGGTTCGCATCGAACATGGTGTACAAGCCTATAACGCCTTGCAAACGCTGCGGGCAGATAAAACCAATGCGCAGGCACAAACTGTCTTTGATGCCTACTGGAAAGACCTGGGCTATGCCCTGTTGCTCAAGCGCTATGTCCAAGACCTGAACACCGCCACCCCCGAGCAAATTGACCAGGCGGCCTGGGATACCGTGCCACAGGTTGCGCCATTATTCTGGTCATTCCGTCTCATGGTTGTGCTGGGCTTTTACTTTATTGCCTTCTTTATGGTGGCCTTTTACCTGGCCAGCAAAGATCGCCTTACCACCTCACCCCGCTTTCTCAAGCTGGCGGTATTCACTATCCCCTTACCCTGGATTGCCGTCGAATGTGGCTGGTTCGTTGCCGAGTTTGGTCGTCAACCCTGGATTATCGAAGGCGTATTACCCACTTTCTATGCCGCCTCGGGGCTTAATGTCAGCGATCTCGCCATCAGTATGACCATCTTTATTGTGCTGTACGGCGCCCTGGCTGCCCTGGCCACCAAGGTTATGCTGTATACGGTACGAAAAGGCCCTAAAGAAGAAGATGACAAGCCTGACGCCAATGATTTTGCCGCCAGTGCCATTACCGCTAAATAAGGAGTTGGACAATGGAATCCTTAATTCTGTTTGATTATGACACCATGCGCCATATCTGGTGGTTGCTGCTGGGTGTGCTGTTAGTTGCTTTTGCCATTATGGACGGTGCCGATCTGGGGGTAGCCATGCTGTTGCCCCTGGTCACCAAAACCGATGACGAACGTCGTGTTCTTTATAATGTGATCGGCCCTGTCTGGGAAGGAAACCAGGTTTGGCTGATTACCGCCGGCGGTGTTATTTTTGCCGCCTGGCCACTGTTATATGCCATGTCATTCTCCGGTTTTTATCTGGCCATGATGCTGTTGCTGGTGGCGCTTATTTTACGTCCGGTTGCCATTAAATACCGCAGTCAGCTGCCCTCTGAAAAATGGCGTAGAAACTGGGATATCACCTGGTGCTTAACCGGACTGGTTGCCGCACTGGTGTTTGGCGTGGCTATTGGCAACGTCATGCTGGGCGTACCTTTCCGCTTCGAGGCCGACACCTTGCGACCTGTTTACGAAGGCAGTTTTTTCGGCCTGTTCCAGCCTTTTGCCCTGTTGTGCGGCGTGCTTAGCATTGCCATGTTGCTGCTACAAGGCGCAACGGTCTTAAGCTGGAAAACACAAAACGGTATCGCACAGGCGGCACATCGCCTGGCAGTATGGTCGGGTCTTGCCGTCATCGTCCTGTTTGTCATCGGCGGCGTCTGGATTGCCACCTCGGTACCCGGCTATATCATGGATAGCGCCCTGCTGACAGCCAACGATGTTTCCAATCCCCTGGCAAGCAACAAAGCGGTTACGGTTGCGTCCGGTGCCTGGATGGGTATTTACAGCGTAACACCGCTGGCCTGGATTGCACCAGCCTTGGGTATTGTTACCACCTTGCTGGCCATGTTGCTGGTAAAACGCAGTGGTTTGCTTGCACTGGTCATGTCTTCATTAAGCATCGCAGCCATTATCTTTACCTTTGGCTTTTCCACCTATCCGTTCCTGCTGCCTTCTTCCCTTGATCCGGCTTCCGGTTTAACCCTTTATGATGCATCGGCCAGCCATCTGACCTTGTGGGTCATGTTGCTGGTTGCCCTGTTTTTCCTGCCGATCATTATTGCCTATACCTCTTGGGTATATCGTGTCATGCGAGGCAAAGTGACCCCTGAAACGGTCAACGATGCCCCCCATGCTTACTAAGGAGTCACCATTATGTGGTATTTTTCATGGATTTTAGGTTTAGGTCTGGCATGTGCTTTTTCCATCCTGAACGCAATGTGGTTTGAATTGCGTACAATAGAAAAGAATGCTAAAACCACAAAAACCAAATAGTGCTTGATTAACGATGTCACCGGATACTTCCTCTAAAACAGAAGCTGGCATACAGAGTCGCTGGTTATCAGGCCTCTGGAAAATGGCACCGCTAGCCATGATGTGGGCCATCGGTGCCCCACTGCTTGCAGGGGGAGTCCTGGTATTTCAGGCCTGGGTGCTGGCAAAAACCCTCGACCAGGCCATTCGTTTATCGGTTGCCCCCGCAGAATTATGGGAGCAAATGCTACTCATTGCCCTGTTAATTGCCTTGCGGGCCTTTATTACCTGGTCCGGCGAAATGGCAGCCACCCGGGCTTCCGAACAAATCAAACAGCAATTGCGCCAACAGTTTTTTGCACAACTGCTGGCCAGGGGCTCGGCCTGGAGCAGGCAAACGCCAGCCGGTGCCTTAACGACCGCCATCCTCGACCAGGTACAGGCTCTTGATGGCTACCTGCAGCGTTTTTTACCCGCCACCATTTCTGCGGTTTTTTTACCGTTGGCATTTGCCATTGTGATTCTTCCAGTCGACTGGATTGTGACACTGCTATTTTTAATCAGTGCCCCCTTGATTCCCCTGTTTATGGCATTAATTGGCATGCGGGCCGAAGCCGCCAACCAAAAACACCAGCAGGTTTTAAGCCGGCTGTCCGGTGTTTTTGCAGACCGGATTCGCGGGCTGTTTACCCTGGCTCTAATGGGACGCACCCAGGACGAAGTCAATGCAGTCCATTCAGCCAGCAAAAGCTTAAGCGCCACCACCATGAAAGTCTTGCGCATTGCATTTCTTTCTTCTGCGGTCCTTGAACTGTTTGCCGCTTTGGGCGTGGCCGGCGTGGCCATTTATATTGGTTTAAGTTATTTAGGCATGCTCGGCGCCCATTTTTCAGGCTATACCTTGCAGCAAGGCCTGTTTTGCCTGTTGCTGGCTCCCGAAGTGTATATTCCGCTGCGCCAAATGGCAGCCAGCTACCATGACCGGGCCACTGCCAAGGCGGCAGCGCAAGGCTTGCACCAGCTATATAAACAATTACCCACCCATCACGACACAACCCTGCCCGCTCTCATAAAATCCCCCATCATCCAGCGTCAAGACTGCAGCAACAACGAGATCGTTCTGGAGGCCCGCCAGTTTGCCCTGCAAACCCCGCAAGGACGGGACATTTTATTACCCTCCAATTTTACCTTGCAGGTCAACCACCCCATTGCCTTAATGGGTGAAAGCGGCATTGGCAAAACCTCCCTGCTTGAAACCCTGGCCGGCCTGCGACCCTATGCCAGCGGGCAACTGGTGCATCATTTTGCCGAAAACGAATACGTATTGATTGGACAGCAACCTTTTATCAGCCTAGGCAGCATCCGGCAGTTTTTACTGGCCGTTAATCCTCAGGCCACCGAACCGCAATTATGGTCTGCCCTTGAGCAGGCACAGGCAGCCAGTTTTGTAGCGGGCCTGGCACAAGGACTGGATACCGTACTGGGTACGCGCGGACATGGCGTGTCTGGCGGACAGGCCCACCGGCTGGCACTGGCCAGGCTGTTTTTAACCAATCCGGCATTGATTATGCTAGACGAACCCACCGCCTATCTTGACGGAAAAACCCGTGATGCGGTTATTAATGCCATTTTACATTTTGCCCGGGATCGTGCCTTGCTAGTGGCAACACACGATGAAGCAATGGCAGAACGCATTGGACAAGTCTGGCACATTCAGGATCAAACAATCATTACCAAGGAATAAGCGTGAAATTGTGGTGGCAGTTGGCCGGACCCTGGATTAAACAACATTGGCGCAT
>CAZPNE010000039.1:0-12531 GCA_964588255.1 uncultured Advenella sp.
AAAATATCTTCACCCAGCGCATGAGCCTGTTATTCAAAGACCTTAACGTGACCCGCCTGCTGGACAAACCCAACAATACGCTGGTTTATCTGGTGGTCAGCGAACGGGTTATTGAAGGTTCGCCTTACAATAGCATTTCAGGCGTTCCGCTCATGCCCTGGGGCGATAAAATGCCTGAAGTGACTTTCAAGAAATAGTCGTCCACGCCCGTTATAAGCCGGTTTTACCTTCTCCGCCCTTGCCACAGGGGCGGATTAAATTTTTTTGCAAAGCCATGCCCATCTCTATCCTGAACAGGATCAACCTTGACGCCCCCTACTGGTCCCCCTGGAAAACCCGTTTCCCTGCCCCGCAGCAAACCGTACCCAGCGTTCACGCATTCCTGAACGAGCATCTCCCTGCCCACGCACCAGTTAACTTCGTCCCACAGGAAACCCTGCCTGCCGGCATGGCCTATGAAACCTATATATATGAAACCGGCAATGTGCCCACCCGTGATGGCCTGCATGATTATTTCAATGCTCTGTGCTGGTTTACCTTCCCGAACACCAAAACCCGCCTTAACCGGTTACAGGCGGCGCAAATAAAACAAGCCGGTGTGGGTGATACCAGGGGAAAAACAAGGGATGCCATTACGATTATTGATGAAAACGGCTTCTTCATCCAATGCCCGGACGAACTTTGGCAGGCCCTGCAAGCCAAACAGTGGCAAACCGCCTTCCAGACCTTACGCCCCCTGTGGCGCCAAACCCGGGTTATCGCCTTCGGCCATGCCCTGCTGGAAAAACTGGTGACCCCTTACAAAGCCATTACCGCCCATGCCATCCGTATACCCGATTCCATTGCACCAAGCAGGCAAAAGACTGGCCCTGATGAGCGGGTAGCCGAGGTAACCGCTAAAGACCAAACCGATCCCGACACGCCTGAGATATTTTCAGAAGCGGCCATCCAGCAAGTGGACGATTATCTAGCCGGGTTCCTGACAGAACAAACCCTGCAAACCAAGCCTTTCATCCCGCTGCAGATTTTTGGTATTCCGGGCTGGCATGAAGAGCAGTCACAAATCAGTTTTTACAATGACAACAAGGTTTTCAGGTCACCCCAAAAAACAGGTGGGCAAACTATTCTTGCCTCATCCGCTCCATAAAGCAGTATCCGTATTCCCAATATACCTGCTGGTCCTAAAACCATTAAAGCGTTCTGACACTGCCGCTTTGCTCCGACGCCGCTTCGCGCCGAAGTCGATGCATCGGCAGCCTCAATCAGGCCCGTCACACGAGATAACAAATCATAAATTCAACATACACATTTTATAAACCCATAAATATTTACGATTTGATTTTCCCCGCAAACAATTTGAATACAAAAAATTAATCAGCAGCCGTATAGGAAGTTTTTACCGCTGTATAAAACTCACGTGCGTAAGAACCTTGTTCACGTGGACCATAACTGGACCCCTTGCGCCCGCCGAATGGAGCATGGTAATCCACCCCTGCAGTAGGTACATTCACCATCACCATCCCCGCAGCCGAGTGGCGTTTGAAATCGCTAGCATACTTCAACGAAGTCGTACAAATGCCCGAAGACAAGCCAAACGCAGTGTCATTTGCAACATGCAAAGCCTCATCATAATCACTCACACGAATAATCGAAGCGACTGGCCCGAAAATTTCTTCACGGTTAATACGCATCGCATTATGAGTTTCCGTAATCAATGCCGGGTTAAGATAGTAGCCCTGTGTATCACGCTCAAGCAAATCACCGCCACACACCAGCCGTCCGCCTTCCTCCTGTCCCAAAGCGATATAACGCAGATCCTGCTGCAATTGGTCTTCACTGGCTACCGGGCCTATATCCGTACCCTGATGCAAGGCATGGCCGATTTTCAACGCGGCCATCTGCCGACTCATTGCCTCAATAAAGGCATCGTGAATTCCCTCTTCAACAATCAGGCGGCTGGAGCCGGTACAGCGTTGTCCGGTAGAATAAAACGAACCCTGAATGGCCACTGACACAGCAGTTTGCAAATCGGCATCATTTAAAATGACCAAAGGGTTCTTGCCCCCCATTTCCATTTGTACCTTGGCACCACGCTGCATGCAAGCCATTCCCACCCGTTTTCCCGTTGCTACAGACCCTGTAAAGCTAAGGGCCCTTACCTTGGTTGAGTTGGCCAGCGTATTACCAACCCTGGAACCCGGTCCCATGACAAGATTGAAAACTCCGGGCGGCAAACCGCCCACCCGTGCAATAATTTCCGCAAGCGCCCAAGCACTACCCGGCACCAAATCAGCCGGTTTGAAAACAACCGTATTTCCATAAGCCAGTGCCGGTGCAATTTTCCAGGCAGGAATGGCTAACGGAAAATTCCACGGCGTAATAATCCCTATCACTCCTTCCGGCTCACGGGTTACCTCAACAGCAACGCCCAGCCTGACCGCTGGCAGCACCTCTCCACCGCAGCGCAGCGCCTCTGCCGCAAAAAACCGAAAAATGCGTCCTGCCCGAGTCGCCTCACCAATACCTTCAACCAGTGTTTTACCCTCTTCCCGCGACAACAAATAACCCAGTTCCTGAGCCCGTGCCAAAATTTCCACACCAATACGATCCAGCGCATCGGCTCTTTGCTCGGCCGTCCAGCTTGACCAGAATTTGCCAGCATCAAAGGCCGCATCAATGGCTATTTGTGTCTGTGCTTCATTGGCACCTGCATAAACACCAATCACATCCGACAAATCCGATGGATTGATATTTTGTTTTTCCGTTTTCCCATTTACCCAGTCACCGGCAATATAGTTGTAATGATGAGAGTACGTTGTATCAAGTATTTGTTTCATAGATTTTTTCATTTTATATTGAGTACATTACCAGGCACTGGTATACAGGGCCAAGGCATCATCGGCGCTAATGGGACACGGATTATGTGCCAGCAAACGCTGTATTCCCATCACATCTTTGGCCAGCATGGGTAAATCATCCTGGCTGACACCCACGTCCCGCAAACGTTGGGCGTAAGGCATTTGTGCAACCAGCTCACACACCACATCAATAAACACCTGTGCGGCCTCACTATCAGAAACAGTATTAAGCTCAGGGCGAATACTGCGACCCAGCAAGGCATAGATCGCTTCTCCCGCTACCAGATTAAAACGCAGAATATGAGGCAACATTAAAGAATTGGATAAACCATGTGGCACATGAAACCGTACTCCTAACGGGTAGGCAAAAGCATGCACCGCTCCTACCGAAGCATTAGAAAATGCCATCCCTGCAAACAGTGATGCCAACAGCATCTGCTCGCGCACTTCCAGATTTTTGCCTTCCTGTACCGCTGGCAGCAAATTGCTAACAATCATTTGTGTGGCCTTGATGGCCAGCAAGTCTGAAAGCGGATTCCGTTTAAGGTAAGTGGACAAGGCTTCAATGGCGTGAACTAGGGCATCAATGCCTGTTGCACCGGTCACTGCCGGTGGCAAGGCGATTGTTAATTGAGGGTCCAGCAAGGCTATATCGGGTAATAAAAAAGAAGAAACCACCGGCTTTTTCTCATCACTTGGGGTGGTAACCACTGAAATAGGCGTCACTTCCGAACCAGTTCCGGCAGTGGTCGGAATCTGGATTAATGGTAACCTCGGACCTTGTGCCACACTCACGCCATAAATGGCAGACAGGGCCTGCGGAGACTTCACTAACAAGGCAACCAGTTTGGCTGTATCCATGGAACTGCCACCGCCAAAACCGATGACACCATCCGCAGTCACCTGGCGTGCCACTGCAGCGGCTTCTTCGATCACAGCCTCAGGCGGATCAGCCTGCACATCACTGTAAACAGTCACTTCAATTCCTGCCGTTTTAAGCGACTCAAGAGCGGCATTTGTTAAACCTGCCTGGTGCAAGCCATTATCGGTAACAAAAAAAGCATGGCTAATACCCAGATTTCTGGCAGCTTCGCCCAAGTCCGTGCATGCTCCACTATGACAAATAATACGTGGTGTTGTTTCAAAACTGAATGAATTCATAGTCTAAAATCCTGGTGGGTTTGCTGGAATAACCGGCAAAAAATGAACATTGGTCAAATGAAAAACAGTAAAAAACGCCAGCCAACCGTCAGAACAATTGCAGAAAGCGCAAATGCACACGATGAGCTTCCTTGAACCCATTACGGGCAGATAGGTCTCTGCCGTAGGTTGCGGTGATTTGTTGTGTAGGACTGAAAAAATACGATCCGCCAAACTGAATCCTGTTGGTGGACTGGCGATCATGCTGGCGAACCCCATCCACGCGGTTTTCTCCACCGCTGATACGTTGCAATCCAATACGCACATCGGCCCCGGGTGCAAACTTGTAACGCACAAAAGATTGCAGGTTGTATAAGGGGCGCTGCTTGCGTGTCTGGCCCAGACTGCCATAATCATTATTCTTGCCATGCCATTGCACATCTCCCACCAAGTCCAGGGTAACCTTGTCTGTGAGCTGTTGCACATAACCCGCCTGCAATACAAATTTCCAGCGATTTTCACCAATATTCAATGGCTTGTCTTTGCTGTACTGACCAGTAGGGGCAAACACATAAGGCGCAAGACTGAATTGGCTTTTTGCGCCCGCCTCGTTAAACCATAATGGGGCAGATAAAATTATATCTCCCATACCGTTCTGGTGTCCCAAAGAGGAAATATCCCGACCGGCATCAAGCCTGCCAAAAGGTAACAAAATCTGGGGTGCCAGCGTATAGGGACCCAGCTTCATATAATGAACACCGCGTAAAATGCCAATATCCGATGTCAGGCGGGGTTTACCGGGCAAACGGCCACCATCGACATAAACCTCATCGCGCACCGCATGCTGGTAATAAACCAGGAACAAGTTTGTGCCGGCAGGCGCAACCTCGAAGTCACCGGCGTCCACATCAAGGGCGTATGCCAAAGGGGACAAGACAGCATTCGCCAGAAGGAACGCAAGAATCCTGTTGATTTTCAAATTATGTCTCCTGATATTTTTATAAATTTTGTAGCTTGTCTATAAAACCTGTTTGCACATTCGTTTTTTTATGAACAAACAGGCCTGTTTTATTTAAGGTGTGCCGGCATGACCAACGTCAACACGAGTGGACAGCATGCGACCTTCACGCGCTACCTTGCGTGCTCCCTCATCCCAATCGGGGGCTGCACACATGAACAGCGTTTTGCCGTCTTCACCGCCCAGCGCTACGGCGAAAACACCTTCAGGATCGGTTTTAACTGTTTCCAGGATTTGTCCGCCTTCGGCAATGCGTACTGCACGCTTGTTCAGCGTATCGGCAAACCAGACGGATCCGCTGGCATCCAATGCCAGCCCATCGGGATAAATCGTGGCCTGTTCAAGCCGCTTACCCAAATCAGCTTCATTGCCCAAGTCACCAAAGCAGGCAAAATCACGTCGTGGTCCCAAAGTTCCGTCATCCAGAATATCGAATTGTGAAATACGATTGCCAAACAGCTCATTCACAATCAGTTTTTTTTCATCGGGTGTCACCACCATGCCATTGGGGAAATGAAGACCCTCTGCCACAATTTTCGTACTACCGTCAGGACGCACCAGAATCACTCCGGCAGGCTCATGTGGTGCGCCTCCCATTAAATCAAACCCAAAGTTACCCACATAAGCATTACCATTAGGTGCCACCACCATATCATTGGCATGCCCGCCACACAGATCCCACAAGTCAGCATGCACAACCAGCTGTCCGTCGGCATCCTGGCGCAATACTTTGCGATCTTTCATGGAAACCACCAGCATGCGTCCATCAGGTAGCCAGCCCAAACCGGAAGGCTGATGTTCTACATGGACCACCTTTTCTGCCGAACCATCTGCCTGAACGCGATAGACGCCGCAAGTATAAAAATCTACAAACCACAATTCCTCTTTATGCCAGCGAGGTCCTTCCAGATAAGTAAAACCATTGGTTACGACGTTAATTTCACGTTGATTCATTTTTAAGTCTCCTGTACAAAAGCACCGACTACAGTGCCTGCCATTAAAATTTATTAAGCCATCCAAAGTTTTTTACAACAGCAAAAAACATAGCCAATACATACAAAGCAAAAACCATGCCAGTGTTGAAACTGATGAAATGCAAGGGTTTCCCCTTAAAAAAATGCTTTTTTTTCATTCTTCATAAGCAAAACAGTCCCACCATCGGACAGAAGTGTTGCATTATTTTTTTCAACCCGTGCAGCAGTGATAAACCCAGATAAATCAAGGGTCTTGCCCGACAATCATGAAACATGTATGCTTGTTTGCCTACAACAGGAGACACAAACAAATACAAACATGGAGGCGTCGTATGAATATAAAAAACCCCTATCTGGGTTATGACAAAGATGTGCGCGGCGTTGGCAATTTATGGGAAAGATTTCACGCTGGCCTGGTCACTCGATACGAAACAGAAAATCCCTATTATCAAATGTTGCTTCAGGAGTGGGAGCATTGCACATCCCTGGGCGTTGACCTGGCAATGACCAGAGCACGAAGATTCAACGAAGATGAAATTCATGCGCGTCTACTGGCCAGTCAATTGATGCTTGAATCTTATCTGCCAATGATTGAGAGTGTCCGTCCTTTTCTGGATGACCGCTCTTCGGGACTGATGATGCTGACTGATGTATCGGGCTGCGTCTTGCATATAACCGGTACCCCGCTGGCAATAGGGAAAGCAGCTACACACTCCGGCATTTTAATTGGTTCACATTGGGATGAAGCCCAGGCTGGCAACAATGGAATGGGATCTGTTCTCACCAAACGCCAGCCAGTACATGTATTTGCCACCGAGCATTATTGTGAAAGTCTTCAACGCTGGTCATGTTCTGCCGCGCCCGTCTTTGATGTAGACGGCCAGAGCATCATTGGCACAATCAACTTCACGATTGATGAAGCCGTCTTCAAGGGTGATGCGCTGGCATTAACGGTTTCTTTGGCTCACTCACTGCAAGGAAGGCTGGCGCTTCAGCGTGAGCAGGATCGCAATCGGCTATTGGCCATATTCGAAGAACAAAGTGGTAAAACACCACGGGACAAAATACTGGTGGATAGCTCTGACCGCCCCATTAGCCATACACCAACCACCGAAGGACATGCCCTTGCCTTACGTTGGCGTGCCGGAGAACGGGACCATGAAAGAATAATCCAGACTACCGAAATAAAATCACCGGTAACCGGTGAAAGTATTGGCAAAATCCTGCACTTTTCGCCACCAAAACCAAAAGGATATGAACGGGTTTTTCACTCAACGGAAACAACACAGAACATTGAACAAGAAACATACCGCTTCGGCCAGTTTCTGTCCCGTGACCCTGAAACAGTCCAAACACTGGAAACGCTGGAACGGATTGCCCGCGCCGATGTCAACGTTCTTCTGCACGGAGAAACCGGAACAGGTAAAGAACTCATTGCCAGACATATTCATGTAGCCAGCCCACGATGCAATGCCCCCTATCTGGCGGTCAACTGCGGGGCAATTAGCCCCGAGTTGCTGGAAAGCACCTTCTTTGGCTATGTACGTGGTGCATTCTCAGGCGCTGATTCCAAAGGTCGTGCTGGTTACTTTGAGTCAGTAGGCGAAGGAACGCTGTTTCTGGATGAAATTGGCGAGCTTCCACTAAATATGCAGGCCGCTTTACTGCGTGTACTGGAAGATGGCAGTTTTCTACGCGTAGGGTCTTCTACTCCACAATCTGCCAAGTGCCGCATTATTGCTGCCACCCATCGCAACCTGGAGGAACTGATTGCTCAAGGACTGTTCCGCCAGGACCTGTATTACCGCCTTAAAATTGTACAGAAAAGAATCAAACCCGTACGCGAACGGCCATGTGATATTCCCCTGCTGGCATCACAATTTAAAGCGGTCTTGTGTGAAAAACACCAGTTACCAGATGTACACATCCACCCGGAAACCTTAGCCGTTATGCAGCAGTATCAATGGCCAGGCAATGCCCGTGAAATCCGTAATGTCATAGAAGCCGCATTAATTTGCTCTGATGGCGATATTATGGTTGAAAGCCTGCCACCAGAACTTTTTGCCGGGCAACACCACACAGGCAACAGCACCATCTCCACGTCAGAAACAAATGAGCAATACCAGACAGGAACTGACTATGAACGCCAATTAATCATAGGGCTGCTGCGCAAGTATCGTAAAGTCAATCATGTTGCCAAGGCTTTAGGTCTGGCCCGATCCACTCTTTATAGAAAATTTGCCGAGCTTGGAATTGATCAGCGCGAACACGTTAACGACCAACTTGATTAACGGCCTCCCTCCACTTTCTCTATATTCAGTGGGGGATTTTAATAAAAATCCTCTACTCGACTGGAACCACATAATCTGGCTGCTGCCAAAAATGCCCGTATGGCCGGTGAGTTTTCCCTGTACCGATACGCCATCGCCAAATACACCCTTTCCTGAAAATCATTCACCGGCCTGAATACAACACCCGGCTGGCTGAATAAACGAATGGATTCAGGCACCACCACAATCCCATAGCCAGCTGCAGCCAGACTGGTGGCGGTAATAAAATCATTAACACGATAAGTGGCAGTTGCCGGAAAACCGGCAGCTGCACTCAGGCGATTCAGCACTTGTGCAAAACCCTCGGCCTCATCAAACTGGGGGGCAATAAAAACCTGGTCACGCAAATCGGCTGTCTGCAATAAAGGCTTGCTGGCAAGTGGATGACTATCTGGCATTGCCACCATTAACGACTCACCATGCACAATAACGGCCTCTACACCGTCAGGGTAATGACGTCGGGGACGAATCAAGCCCACATCAATTTCCGTTGACTGCAGCGCAAGCAACTGCCTTGGCGTTTCCATTGCCATCAATTGCATATGTACCTGTTCGTGTCCTGGCCGAAAACTTTTAAGCATACGCGACAACAAACCCGACGTTACTGCCGATGCCACATAACCCAGGCGTATATTCCCGCTTAACCCTTCAGCTGCCAAACGACCAACCTGCTGGGCACGATCCATATGGTGCAAGGTTGCAACCGCTTCGTCATAAAGCAGCTTACCCGCATCCGTCAAGGTAATTGGTTGACGTTTGTTCCTTTGCAATAAACGGACACCCAGCTCCTGTTCCAATTGCTGGATTTGCACACTCACTGCCGATTGTGCAATTCCCAGGCGATCAGCTGCGCGAGAAAAGTGCAATTCCTGGGCGACAGCTACGAAGTGCTCAAGTTGTCGGTAAGTTAACATCTTTTTAATCTGATTTATATATAAAAAAATAACCTTTAACTCATGGATCATATCAATAAATTCAATTCTAATGAAGACATTATTTAAAGGAGTTAAACGATGAATGCCCCATTACCGCTGAACCTGTATTCAAACACCCATTACGAAATTTCCCCTCACCCCGACCATCCCCGTCTGTTACACCTGCGCCTGAACCACCAGGCCCTGCGTGGCTTTCTTGAAGATGTTCGCCACATTGACGTGCAAAACCTGGAGTATGTCCCCTTCATGCGTTTCCATCTGGCCAATACACTGCTTGCACACATGGGAGAAGAATTTGCAGCTACCCTGCAGCGTATTGTCAAGGATCGCAAACATGGCGGCTTCACGCTGGGCCTTGAAAACACCAGCAGTGACAGTGAGGATTTCGTCAAATTCGGTACGGCCATTGGCCACATCCTTGGCCCAGGCAACCATGACTCAATGTCAGGTACTTACTACGCCCGTTTTCTGGTCAAGCACACCGATGCCAGTGACTCCTACCTGCGTCAGGCATATCGTTTATTTACACTGCATACCGATGGCACTTTTGTTTCTGAAGCGACAGATTGGTTATTGATGATGAAATTTTCCGAACTGAATGCAATTGGTGGCGAATCACGCTTTTTGCATCTTGATGACTGGGAAGAATGTGAACAATTTGCCCAAAACCCGCTTGGATCCCAACCTATGCTTTACAAAGCCCCAGGCTCTAAAAATGTTACTGAGCAGGTGGAACGACCCGTCTTTTTCCTGGGGGAATATGGCTTATCAGTCTCCTTTATCGATCAGTTCGTACAACCCAAAAACAGCGTACAGGCCACCTATCTGTATGACCTGAGCCAATCAATGGAAAAATCGTCCGGCACCAAAACCGTTACCCTGCCTGTTGGTGATCTGGTGGTACTGAACAATTATTTTTACCTGCACGGCCGTGCCCCCTTCGAGCCTAACGAACAACTACACCGCGAATTGATGCGCCAGCGTGGCATGTTTGCCGAATAAACCGATAAAGCCAAAGCGACCCTGTTATGCTTTGGCCACATTTATAAAAAACAAATGCCGCCAACAAAAACGGCTTCCATCTCATTTTTTTAAAGAGCGCACCAGTCGCTCTTTTTTTTACGTCGAACAGTCTATACGACAGGACCGGACAGAAATGTCCTGAACCTGACTCATTCATCTGTCTCCCCCTCTGTAAAACGCAATATTTTTACTGGAAAACCCTTAATTTTCAAATTTAAAAATATGGCATGGTTTTTGCTTAACTAATACCAACTGATCTGCGTAATAAATGTCAGCCTGGTGGTACACCATAAAGGTGATTACAACCAATTTAAATTTAAACTAATTAAGCTTCTAAGGAGACTATAATGATTCCAATGACAACAGAACAGCTTGGCATGAACAACTCAATTGATGACAAGCTGGACATCCTGCTCATCGGTGCTGGCTTTACCGGGCTGTATCAATTGTATCATTTTCGTAAACAGGGCTATCGCGTCCATTTAATTGATGCTGGTTCTGATGTAGGTGGTGTCTGGCACTGGAACTGCTATCCTGGTGCACGGGTTGATACCCACTTTCAAATTTACCAATACTCCATGCCAGAACTATGGGAAAAATTCGACTGGAAAGAAAGATTTCCCAACTGGGCCCAGGTTCGTGAGTATTTTTATTTTGTAGACAAAGAACTGGAATTAAGTAAAGACATTACTTTCAACAGCCGCGTACAATCCGCCCGCTGGGACGAAAAAAACCGCGAATGGACGGTCTACTGCGTAGGACACCAGCCCATTCGTGCCCGTTTTGTGATTGCCAACCTGGGCTTTGGCGCAAAGCCCCATTTACCCAAAATAGAAGGCATTGATACCTTCAAAGGCGCGATCCATCATACTGGCTTATGGCCACAACAGGGCCTGGATATGGAAGGCAAGCGGGTAGCCGTTATTGGTACCGGTTCCAGCGGTGTTCAGGTAGCTCAGGAAGCAGCATTAAATGCCAAACAGGTCACCGTATTCCAACGCTCTCCGAATTACGCCTTGCCCATGCACCAACAGCAACTAAGTGCGGAAGACAACCGTCGCTTACGCAAAGACATGCCCAAAGCCTTTGAAGCACGAGGGAAATGCTTTGGTGGCTTCGATTTTGATTTCATTCCAAAAAATGCAGTGGAATTGTCTAAAGAAGAGCGTGATGCTGGCTATGAAGCCTTATGGAACGCTGGCGGTTTCCTTTTCTGGTTAGGTAACTACCAGGACACCATCTTCAGCGAAGAGTCGAACCACTATGCGTATCAATTCTGGCGTGACAAGGTTCATGCACGCGTAAAAGACCCGGCCGTGGCTGAAAAACTGGCACCAGCCAAAGCCCCCTACCCATTTGCCACCAAGCGTCCGTCACTGGAACAGTGGTATTACGAAATTTTCAACCAAGACAACGTCAAACTGGCTGATATGAATGAAACCCCTATCCTGCGCCTGACCGAAAAAGGCATAGAAACTGCCGATGGAGAAATGGAATTTGATATTATCGCCTTTGCGACCGGCTTTGATGCAGTGACTGGCGGCATCACCAGCATTGATTTTCGCAGTACTGAGAACAAAACCTTCAAAGAGGTTTGGGCTGACGGGGTACGTACCCAGTTGGGCATTGCCACTGCCGGCTTCCCCAACTTATTGTTTGGTTATGGCCCTCAATCACCTGCCGGTTTCTGCAACGGCCCCTCCAGTGCCGAATACCAAGGAGACCTGTTGGTTGAGCTGATGAACTATTTGCGTGACAACAACATCACCCGCATTGAGGCACAACCTGAAGCACAAGAAGAGTGGCGCAAGCTAATTGCAAATTTCTGGGAAACAACCCTCTTTCCTCGTGCAAAATCATGGTATGCCGGTGCCAACATTCCAGGGAAAAAAGTTGAAAGCTTGAACTTCCCTCTGGGTTTACCTACCTATATCAAGAAGTTCAAGGAGAGCGCAAATCAGGGCTACGCAGATTTTGCATTATCAAGATAAGCTTTCTTCCAGCCTTAATTCAACAAGGCTGGAAGAAAGTGTAAACATGGTAAAACTCAAATAAAGCGTTATGATACTGCCGATGCAGCGACTTCGGCCCGAAGGGGCGTCGGAGCAAAGCGGCAGTGTCAGAACGCGCTGCCTGAAAAGAACCGGCAATAAAACTTAAAAAAACGTCAATACACCACCAAGACCCAGTTAAAGACCTCACGAACCAAAAAGGCCTGATTAAGGCTACCAGTTTGCTCCGACGCCGCTTCGC
>CAZPNE010000040.1:0-12501 GCA_964588255.1 uncultured Advenella sp.
AGCCCAAGCCACAGGAACCCGAGCCCGAAGGCGATTTCTGGGTAGATGAAAAGTCCCAGCAAATTTACCTGTCTGAAGCCGGCCATGAAAAATCAGAGCAGATTTTGCGCCAGGCTGGCATACTGCCCGATGGCGAGTCTTTGTATGATCCACGTAATATCACGTTAATGCACCATTTGATGGTGGCTTTGCGCGCCCATAACCTGTTCTTCAAAGACCAGCACTATGTGGTGCAAAATAACGAAGTCGTGATTGTTGATGAGTTCACTGGCCGTTTCATGGCCGGTCGCCGCTGGTCCGATGGCTTGCACCAGGCGGTTGAAGCCAAGGAAGGCGTACAAATCCAGAATGAAAACCAGACACTGGCTTCCATTACCTTCCAGAACTATTTCCGTATGTATGAAAAGCTGTCCGGCATGACCGGTACGGCAGATACCGAGGCCTACGAGTTTCAGGAAATTTACGGTCTTGAAACCGTTATTATTCCTACCAACGTACCTATGATCCGGATCGACCAGAACGACCAGATTTTCAAAAACGATAATGAAAAATTTGCCGCTATCATCAAGGATATCCGTGATTGTTACGAACGTGCCCAGCCTGTTTTAGTGGGTACTACCAGCATTGAAAACTCGGAGCTTTTGTCGGCATTGCTGAAAAAAGAAAAACTGCCCCATGAAGTGCTTAATGCCAAACAGCATGCACGCGAGGCGGAAATTGTTGCCGAGGCAGGTAAGCCCGGTCATATTACGATTGCCACCAATATGGCCGGTCGTGGTACCGACATCGTATTAGGCGGAAGCATAGAAAAAGCCATTAACCTGGTTCGTGCCGATGATTCTCTCACGGCTGCCCAGAAAGAAGAAAAAATTGCAAAGATCCGTACAGAATGGAAACCGCTCAACGAGCAGGTCAAGGCTGCGGGTGGGTTGCGGATTATCGGTACCGAGCGCCATGAATCACGCCGGATCGATAACCAGTTGCGTGGTCGTGCCGGACGTCAGGGAGATCCGGGTTCTTCCCGTTTTTATCTCTCCCTCGATGACTCCCTCATGCGTATTTTTGCCGGTGAACGTGTCCGTGCAATCATGGAGCGCCTGGGTACCGATGGTGAGCCTATCGAGGCTAAAATGGTGTCCCGTTCCATCGAGTCGGCGCAGCGCAAGGTTGAAAGCCGCAACTTTGATATTCGTAAGCAACTGCTTCAGTACGATGACGTTTCCAATGACCAGCGCAAGGTATTGTATGGCCAGCGTAACGAGGTTCTTGAAGAGGCATCTATTTCAGACATGGTTGCCGAATTGCGTAATGCGGCCGTTAATGATCTGGTACGGACCTATGTTCCCGAAGATTCCATGGAAGAGCAATGGGATATTCCGGCCCTGGAAACCGCGCTGGCTGCCGAGCTGCAAATAGACGTACCGCTTACTGCCATGATTCAGGCTGATGACAGTCTGGGTGAAGAAGAAATCCTTGCGGCAATCCAGGATGCGGCAAAGAATGCTTATGATGCCAAGGTTACGGTGGTTGGACAAGAGCAATGGTCTTCGTTTGAACGTTCCATCCTGTTGCAAACCATTGACACGCACTGGCGTGAACATCTGGCATCACTGGATCACCTGCGCCAGGGTATTCATTTGCGCGGCTATGCACAAAAAGACCCTAAACAGGAGTACAAAAAAGAGGCCTTCCAGCTGTTTGCAGGCATGCTTGAACGCGTCCGCAATGACACGATCAAGGTGTTAATGACCGTTCAGATCCGCTCTCCCGAACAGGTTCAGGAAGCCGGAGAAGAAGCGGCCAAATCTCATGTGCAGAACGTAAAGCTCCATCATTCCGACTTTGATGAAGCCTTGGGTGTCGAGGTCAATGAAAATGGGGATGTTTCAGGCGGCGGCATTACGGTCCGTAACATGATGGCCAATGTTGGACGTAATGATCCATGCCCATGTGGAAGTGGCAAGAAATATAAACACTGTCATGGTCAACTGAAATAAAGCCCTTTAGGCAAGGCTCACCTGCAGGTAAATGGTTCCCTGTCTGGCAGGACAGGAACCGGGTAAATCAGGTTTTGTGCTTGTTGTTTTAAAAATAAAAAAGACTGAATACCGTTAAGTCCGGCATTCAGTCTTTTTTATGACAGGCGTTTTTTATAACAGGAAGATGCTGGCCAGTCCCAGGAAGATGAAAAACCCCAGGGAATCGGTAACAAAGGTCAGTAATACTGAAGAACCTATGGCCGGATCTTTACCGAACTTGTCGCGGATGATGGGGATAAGGACACCCAGAATGGCACCAATCAGCATATTGCTCAGCATGGCCGCGGCCATAACCAAGGCAATTTTGAATGAACCGGAAATAACCCAGGAAAAACCCGCGGCGACAATACTGCCCGTGATACCCACCAAAATGGTCACAATACATTCCCGTTTCAGCAGGGAAGCGAAGTTTTTTGAGGTAATGCGTCCCACCGCCAGGGCCCGGATCACCAGGGTCATTGTCTGGTTGCCGGAGTTGCCGCCAATACCGGCCACAATGGACATCAGGAAAGCCAAAATAACAATATGACTGACGGTATCTTCAAATTGTGAGGCAATAACTGCCGCCGTTGAAGCCGTACATAAGTTGATTAAAAGCCAGGGAGAACGGTTCTTTAGGGCTTTTACAACGGGAGCAAAAATATCTTCTTCATGCAAACCGGCACGGGATAAATCCTGCTCTTGTGAGTCTTCACGAATCACATCCACCGCATCGGCAATGGTCACACGGCCAATCAGGCGGTTTTGTTTGTCAATAACCGGTGCGGAAACCAGATCATAACGTTCGAAAGCAGAGGCGGCCTCGGTATCATCTTCGTTGGGGTTGAGGGAAAGATAGTCGGTTTTCATGACATCTTTCACGACCGTTTCGGGGTCATTGACCAGTAGTTGGGAAATACTTAAAACACCCTGAATTCGATCCTGGCGATCTACCACAAAGATTTGGTCAGTATGGTCTGGCAGTTCTTCCAGGCGTCTGAGGTAACGCAAGACAACTTCAAGGCTGACATCTTCACGTACCCGTACCATTTCGAAGTCCATGATGGCACCCACGGTGCCTTCGGGGTAACCCATGGCTTCAAGTAATTGTGCCCGCTCTTCATTGGTAAGACCCTTTTGGACTTCGGCAACAATATCGGCAGGAAGGTCAGGCGCCAGATCGGCCAGTTCATCGGCGTCAAGGTCTTCGGTTGCGGCCAGAAGATCTTCGCGATTCATGGATGAAATCAGGTCTTCACGAACCCAGTCATTAACCTCAAGAAGAATGTCACCATCATATTTGGCATTCACCAGGCTCCAGATCAGGCGGCGCTGCTCTGAGGGTAATGACTCAAGGATAAAGGCAATGTCGGCCGGATGAAGCTGGTTAAGCGTGTGCTCCAGTTCGACCTCATGTTGTCGCTTCAACAGCCCTTCAACAATCGACCCCTGTACGTCTCCTTCTTCTTGCCTGCGTACAAGGTTCTCTACCAAGGCATGCTTTTTGAGCAGTTCCTGTATTCTTTCCAGTGCCAGTTGTGCATCCTCAGTATCCAGTCTTCTGGGCACCGTGATCGCAATGGCTTCGGCGGTCTCTGTTTCTTCGACGTGATGATTCATATTTATTCTTTTTTAATAGTGGGGGTGGTCAGGTGTGGCTTGAGCATAGCCATGAGTTCGGGGAAAACCTGCTGGTTGGCAGCCGCAACATAACCTTTGATGGGCCAGGGATCAATCCCGTACATATCTTCAGCCTGTCCACCCGCCTCACGTACGAGCAGGGTGCCTGCGGCAACATCCCAGGGTGCCAGGCCCATTTCCCAGTAAGCATCAAAACGGCCGCAGGCAATCCAGGCCAGGTCAAGGGCGGCAGCGCCAAGGCGACGGATACCGCGAGTCGAGTGAAGGGCGGCATCAAACGTGGGCATGTATTGATCGGCAAAAGAAAAGTCCCGGAACGGAACACCGGTACCCAGGATGGAGTCGGACAGTGATTGTGATGCAGAACAGTAAATCCGCTCACCATTAAGACGTGATCCTTCTTGATAAATGGCGGTGAACAGCTCTTCCCTGCAAGGATCATAAACAACCGAGACGACTGGGGTATCCTGGGTCAGGGCGGGGGTGTCGGGCTGGATTTGGGTGCCGGCGTGAGCGATCAGGCCTAGTGAAACGGCATAATGTGGAATCCCGTGCAGGAAATTTGTGGTGCCATCAAGGGGGTCAATATACCAAGTGGCGGTGCCCTTGGGCGTACCGCCGGTTTCTTCAGCCACAATGCCAAATTCAGGGGTAAGTTGTGTAAGATGTTCCAGAATCACTGCTTCGGCATCGCGGTCTGCCTGGGAAACCAGGTCGTTGCGCGATTTATAGTCGATGACCAGATCTGATCTGTTATGGGCGTATGCCTGTAAAATTGCTGCTGCGGCATGTGCTGCGGTAATGCCTGCTTCTAATGCTCTGCTAAAATCCAAATAGTTTTTTGTTAACATCGTAATTCGCCCATTCAGTCCTAATAAACAGAAATTATACACAGGAGTGACTCTATGGTCTCTGGCTCCTGAAACTTAAATTTTGATTTGCCCGAACGCTTTCTTTCATGTCCTCTACCTACCCTGTTTTATGTCCAGCCAGCCTTGTAGTACAAGCGAATGGCTTCAGTTTGTCCAGTGCGGATAATTCCATTTCGGCCATAGTGGAAAGTTTTTTCGAGCTTGATGCATGGTATTCAACTTTCGTGTCATCTTGTTTGCAATGGCAGGGCAAGACGCGTCATACCATTGCCCTGAATGGCACGCGTTTTGCCATGCACCTGGTCTTGTTGCGTAAATACTGGCAAGAGGATAAATCACGCTGCAAACGTTTGCACCTGATTGTGTTTGAAGAGCACCCGCTTTCACGTGAGGACTTTAGGCAAATGGGGGCACGCCTGTTTCCTGAGAGCCTGCAGGCGCAAGTTAATGAGCTTGCCACTCACTGGCCCTGTGTGTTACCGGGCATGCATCGAATTGATCTGGAGGGGGGGAACCTGACAATCACGCTGGCGTATGGTGAAAAACGCCGGATGCTGAAAAATATTCATGCCTCTATTGATAGCTATATTTTGGCTGACAGTTGCGGTCCTGCCGTACTTTCGCAAGAAAGCTACCATGATTGGTTGCGTTATGCCTCACCACAGGTTTGTGTTTTAAGCCGTGCCCAAGATGAAGATCTCTTGAAGCAGGCCCTGAAAACCGAAGGCCTGGTAACAAGAGAATCCAGTGTCAGCAAGGATGGAAGATATCTGGCCCTACAGGCACGTTCTGGCAGGCCGATGCCGGATTATAGGGTCGATCAGGAAAAAAATGCCTTGGTGATCGGGGGTGGCCTTGCCGGATCAGGGGTGGCGTATGCCTTGGCCATTCGTGGCTGGCAGGTCAAGGTTCTGGATCCGGCTTTTGTACATGGCCAGTCGGCGGGGCAACAGGGACATATTGCCGCCGCCCTTACACCCATGGTTTCAATTGATGATAACTTCAGGTCACGCTTAAGCCGGGCCGGTACTTTACGGGCACAGGCCCGATGGCGTGATTTCCCCGCATCGGCCATTCCCGCCCGATGTGGTACGCTTGAGTTAAGCCGCAATAAAGGCCATGCCAAGGATTTGACCGAAGCAGTCAATGCCATGCAATTTCCCCGGGAATGGGTTCGTAATGTTAATCCAGCCGAGGCATCGTTATTGGCCGGTATGCCCATAGACAGGGACGGGGCTTATTTCTCTGCAGGCATTCTGGTTAATCCGGAAGGTTTGATCAGGACACTGCTGGCCAGTGATGGCATTGAATGCATGGCTGTCCGGGTGGCATTTTTATCGCGTAATGAGCAAACCCGGCAATGGGAGGTGCTGGGCGCCGATGGCAATGTATTGGCGTGCGGGCATACGGTTATTGTGGCCTGTGGTTTGCAAACGCTTCCTATCATGCAGGAAAGCGGCCTGATGCAGCAAACCCGGCGTTCCGGTGAGGTAGTGCAGGCCATTCCCAAACTGCATTCCCTCCATCCCATGGGGGGGGAGGTTATGCATGTGCCGGCCGGATTGGTTAATGGGGGGCCCCGTTGCATTATTGGTGGTGAGGGATATTTTTTACCGCCGGTAAACAATCTTTGTGTGATGGGCAGTACGTATATGCATAATCAATTGATACCATGCACTAGCACGAAAGGTCAGGAGACTATTTTGTCCAAAATGCCGGTCACTTTTCCTGCCAGTCTTGAAAAGGCGGTGCAGGACAATGAGATAACCGGGTGGGCTGGCATGCGGGCTGTGTTGCAGGGACGATTGCCGGTTATCGGGCAACTTGAGCACGCCAAAGGCGTTTGGATTGCTGCGGCCTATGCTTCCCATGGCCTGACCTGGTCGAGTCTGGCTGGGGATGTGATTGGTGCCCGGCTTGAAGGAGAGCCGGTGCCACTTGAGCGCGATTTGCTGAAGGCGATTTCCCCTCGTTAGTCTTGCCGGTTTTCTGTATTTGCTAATTTAAGCGGAAAATAAACCGTATTTAGGGTGAATTTTCTGCTAAAGCCGTGTTTTGATTTTAATTTTGATGTAAATGAGTCAAAATAATGTATTTTATAGTGTGACCGTTTTGGCGCCACACTAAGCGCAATACTTAAAAAGAACTTACGTGATCCAGCTTGATAATCTAGAATTTGTATCCGCACATTCAGCACATGCCGTTTTTGACATGGATTCGGGCCTGAGCCTTCGTATAGAGGCACATGCTCCGGGTGTATTTCGTTTGCGATGTGGTCCAGCATCCAAACTGGATGATGAAAAACTGAATGCGCGCGCCAGGGCCCGTCAGGAGTTGTTGTTGGCCAGGCCCGAGGCAATCGGTGAAATGAGCACCGAGGCTCTTTCGCAAGAAAGTGGCTGGCGTTTTGTCCAGGGTGACATGACGCTTGAAATGCATGCCCGGCCATTCCGGTTGGCCCTGTTTCGCAATGACGCGCTTTTATTAAGTACAGACAGCCAGTTTGCCAGCCCTTTTGTGGCCGAGGTACAAAATGGCCAGCCAGAAAGCTGGGGTCTCATGCTGGGCCTGCCTGACAATGCACCGGTATATGGCTTGGGTGAAACTTTTGGTGATTTCAACCGTCGCGGTCAGGAAGTGGTTTCCGATTTGCCCGGTTTCAACTATTTGCCGTTGGCCTGGAGCCCCCAAGGCTGGGGTGTGTATGTAAATTCCCTGAATCGTGTCTTGCATGCGCCCGGTACCCCAGACGAGCCGGATACCTACCAGCTGTTTGTTGAAGACAGTGTATTTGACCTGTTTTTATTTGCCAGTGAACCCGCCGAAATATTCAATCAATATTCCGTGCTGACAGGTCGTGCGGGGCAACCCCCGCTATGGGCCATGGGCGCTTGGTTAATCCAGCAAACGGGCCAGGATCTCAATGAAGTAACCGGATTGGCCAAGGCTCTGCGAGACCAGGGTATTCCGCTGGATGCCTTAAGACTTGGTAACCCGCCCCTGATCCAGTTTCAGCAAGACAAGCAGGCGCTGGAATGGGATGTTTCACGCCTTGAAGATGCAAGGCGTTATTTCGCCCAACTGGCTGAAGATCAATGGTATGCCAGTGTAACGACTTTTCCGGGTGTGTTAAGCAATACGCGCTTGTTTGCAGACCTTGAAGATCGTGGCTGGCTACTTTGCAATGAAGAAGGGCTGGCGCAGGTTTTTGATGGTGTTGCGGCAACCGGCGGGCAGTCTTTTGGCTTGCTTGATTTAACCTATAAAGATGCCTTCCTTTTCTGGCAAGAACGTCATGCGCAGCTCATTGAAGAGGGTGCTAGTGCGATTGAATGCAAGTTGCCCATAGAACTGCCTGACTCAGTCAGTGCCCGTAACGGCGAATCTGGTCCCCTGTTGCGCACGCTTTACCCGCTTTTGTTAAAAAACGCCTTGTTTGAAGCCGTTTCACGAAATAAGATACCTGCAGAAGGGGTGGTGTTAAGTGACAGTCTTGGTTTGGGCTCACAGCGCACACCCTGGAAGCAGTTGGAATGCCCCGGTAATGACTGGGATGCCATGCACCAGGTATTACGCAGTGCCTTGTCGGTTCAAGCCAGTGGTGTTGTAACGCAGGTGCATGATATTGGCAATCCGCAAATGTTGTCGGAGGCTGTCGATCCGGAATGGTATTTGCGTTATTTGGGGCTATCGGTGTTCTCTGCCGGATTTGCCTTGCATGCCAGTCCTGCATTATTGCCTACGGCTTTTGATGAAAATACCCAGTCGCAAATTAAAACCCTGCTCGAGTTGCGTTACCGGCTTATTCCTTATGTGCTTGGCATCATTGAAGACTCGGTAAGAACCGGCTTGCCAGTACAGCGTATGATGTCACTGGCTTTCCCCAACGATGTAAGGGTGCAGGAATTTGATACCCAATTCATGTTTGGCCCGGCATTACTGGTGGCACCGGTACTGGAACCCGGTGGACGGGTCGTGGTTTATTTGCCCGAAGGTGAGGCCTGGTGGGACTTGAATACCGGTTGGCGTTATGAAGGCGGCCAATCCATCAGTCTTGAATGTGCGCTTGATTCCGTGCCTGTCTTCGGGCGTGAAGGGCATATGTTGTGTCTTGGCCCTGTGCTTAAACATTTGGGCGAATTCAATACGGCCAGAATACTGGATGAAGTCTGGATGTTTGGCATGCCCTTACATAACCCGGTGGTGATGCGCAATAAAATCCGTGTCATGCAAATGCAAGGATCCAGTTATATCAAAGGTCTTGAGGGCTTACGTATTTTGCAATCCGAGGGGCTTGAGGTCAAGCGTCGTGGAGCCGAAGTACGTATTTCACGGGAGCGATAAGATGAGCTTGAAAAATGCCAGGTCTGTGCCAGTCCTGATGTATCACCACGTTACGCCGTCTTCAGGGCAAATTACCACCAGCCCCCCGAACTTTGATTCGCAAATGGCGGCTCTTGCCGCCAATGGTTATACCAGTCTGACTGCAGACCAGTTTGCGGGCTATCTTCAGGGTGAAACAGTCCCCGAAAAATCGGTGCTTATCACGTTTGATGATGGTTATCTGGACAACTATGTCTATGCCCATCCGGTTTTGCAAAAACATGGCATGCATGCTGTCATGTTTTTGGTGACCGACTGGGCCGGGCAGGGCGAACCGAGATCGATAAACGGGTCGGGGAAGCCGTTGCCTGCCTGCCCTCCGCATCATGAGTGCAATAAAATAGTTGAGGCGGGCAATGCCAATGATATTGCCGTACGCTGGTCCGAGATACGGGTCATGGAAGAGGCCGGTACTTTTGAAGTTCATTGCCATACCCACACGCATACCCGTTGGGATTTGCACTGTGACAGAGCTGGCAAGTGTGCAGGTATTGCCCGGGATTTAGAGCAGTCAAAGGCTGCCCTGCTTCAGGAATTAAATAAAAATACCCCGCATTTATGCTGGCCACAGGGTTATTTTGATGAGGATTATATTCAGGCAGCCAAGGCATTGGGTTTTAGCGTTTTTTATACGACCGATGCCTATGGTTTTAATGTGGTTGGTGGCAGTCAGCAATATATTCACCGGATTGCTGTTAGAAATAAATCTGGTGCGTGGTTAATGCACAGGATTGGCATTGCTAAAAATCCGTATTGGGGCCCCTTGTATAACCGCTGGAAAAAATTTCGCAAGCAACGTCGCCAGGCCAGGGAAATGAGGCTGGCGAATAAGGCCTAGACATTATTTGTCTTATTGCCTGGTTTCAAGATAATTTAAGAAAAGCAAGCGCTATATTTCTTTTGGAAATATAGTGCTTACTATAATTTTGTTTGCTGAAATTGGCAAACAGATCACAATACCTCATTATGATTCAAATTAAAGATTTAAGAAAAACATACAAAACGCCCAAAGGGCTTTTTGAAGCCATAAAAAAAATAGACTTGAAGATAGAACAGGGTGAAATTTTCGGCATTATTGGCCCTAGTGGAGCCGGTAAAAGTACGCTGGTGCAATGTATCAATTTATTGGAAAAGCCCGATTCCGGTTCCATTACCCTTAATGGCCAAGTGTTGACCGGCCTGTCAGAAATCGAATTGCGTGCACAGCGACGACGAATCGGCATGGTCTTTCAAAGCTTCAATTTATTGTCACGCCGTACGGTTTTCAATAATGTGGCCTTGCCGCTTGAAATTGCCGGCGTCAATAAGGAAGACATTAAAAGCAGGGTAGATGAACTGTTGAATCTGGTGGGCTTGTCACATTTAAGTGATCGTTACCCTGCCCAGATTAGTGGCGGGCAAAAGCAACGGGTAGGTATTGCCCGTGCGCTGGCTTGCCAACCCGATGTTTTGTTAAGTGATGAAGCCACCTCTGCCTTAGACCCTGAAACCACTGCAAATATCCTGGACTTGCTGCGTGATATCAACCGCAAGACAGGGATAACAATCGTCATGATCACGCACCAGATGGAAGTGGTTAAGCAAATTTGTGACCGGGTGGCGGTGTTAAGTCACGGGGCTGTGGTGGAAGTGGGGGCGACTGCCGATGTATTTGCCAATCCCCGGCATGAAGTTACCCGGGCTATGGTCTCTGCCGCAATGGAATCCACCTTATCTGAAGACTCGCAGGAGATCCTTGTGGGTCGCCTGAGAAAGTGGGTTCAGGAAAATCCAGGGCAGGATGCCGCCATTTGGGCGTTGCATTTGCATGACGCCGGGGTGTCTACCGGACTGTTTTCAGGAAAAGCAAAAGATTATGGCGTCAGTCTTTCCCTACTGCAGGCCAAAGTGGAAGATATTAAAGGTGTCGCAGTGGGTAAATTATATGTACAGGTTCAGGGTAGTGCGCAAGCCATCCTGAATGCACAGCAGGCCTTAAGTAGTGAGGCTGGTGTACAAATACAAGAGGTGGTGTATGAATCCGCAAATGATTAATTTATTAATGGATGCGACTTTGGAAACCCTGCTCATGGTGGGAGTCTCGGGACTTGCAGCGCTCTTTCTGGGCGTACCCCTTGGGGTTGCCCTGATCGTGACCGACAAAGATGGTCTTTTGCAGAATCTGGCGGTTAACCGTGTCTTGGGGGCAATTATTAATGCAACCCGGTCGGTGCCTTTTATTATTTTGATGGTGGCGATCATTCCGCTTACCCGCTTTATTGCCGGTACATCGATTGGCACTGCGGCAGCCATTGTGCCCTTGGCCATTGCGGCCATTCCATTCATGGCCCGGGTTGCCGAAACGGCCATGCGTGAGGTGGACCGTGGCCTGATTACTGCAGCCAAGGCGATGGGGGCATCTCCCATGCAAATCATTGTGAAGGTTTTATTGCCTGAAGCCTTGCCCGGACTGATTTCCGCCATGGTTATCACCTTGGTTAGCTTGATTGGCTATTCTGCCATGGCCGGTGCCATTGGCGGGGGTGGTCTGGGAGACCTGGGTATCCGCTATGGTTATCAGCGATTCTTGCCTGAAGTCATGCTGATTGTGGTGGTGGTATTGATTGTTATGGTTCAGTTGATTCAAAGTCTAGGTGACTGGATCTCCCGACGTTTGTCACATAAATAATCCTGAAGGATTCGAAATGAAGAAAACAGTAGTTAGTTATATTTTGGGCCTGGCATTGGGTGCCGGTTTTGTCTCAAGCTCACTGGCCGCAGACAAAACGCTGAAAGTCGGTGTTACAGCCGGTCCGCACGCGCAGATCATGGAAGTGGTAAAAGAAGAAGCGGCTAAAAAAGGTTATGACATTGAGATCATCGAGTTTTCCGATTATGTACAGCCCAATGTGGCGCTGGCAGCGGGTGATCTGGATGCCAATAGTTACCAGCACTTGCCTTACCTTGAAAACGCCAATGCTGACCGTAATTACGGTATTGTGAGCATGGCAAAAACGGTTGTGTTCCCGATTGGGATTTACAGCAAAAAAATTAAAGATCTAAGTGACGTGAAGGAAGGCTCGCGCTTTGCCCTGCCCAATGATCCGACCAATGGTGGACGTGCCCTGTTGTTGCTGGAGACACAAGGGTTGATCAAGCTTGATCCCAAAGCGGGTATCAAGGCAACACCGATTGATGTGATTGAAAATCCCAAAAAATTGCGTTTCATCGAATTGGATGCCGCCCAGTTGCCCCGTTCCCTGGATGATGTGGACTTTGCGGCCGTTAATACCAATTTTGCGATTGAGGCAGGCTTGACCCCCAAGGAAGATGCGATCGTCTTGGAAGATGGTGATTCACCTTACGCCAATATTATTGCTGTACGTGAAAAAGATCTTGATCGGGCGGATCTGAAAGCGTTCGTGCAGATCTATCAGTCACAGCCAGTCAAGAATTTTGTTGTGAAAAAGTACCAAGACTCAATTTTGGTGGCTTGGTAGTAAAAAATTATTGACAGCATAGGGCAGATCAGTCATAATTTCATTCTTTCAGGGGGCTGGTAGCTCAGCTGGTAGAGCAGCGGACTTTTAATCCGTTGGTCCCGGGTT
>CAZPNE010000041.1:0-12198 GCA_964588255.1 uncultured Advenella sp.
TCAAGGATGTCTTTACCGGTAAAGAAACCCGTCCGTACAAACGGGCAACCTCTTCGCAGCGTTGCCTGCGTGCCGGTGGAAAGCACAATGACCTCGAAAACGTGGGTTATACCGCTCGCCATCACACTTTCTTTGAGATGCTCGGAAATTTCAGCTTTGGTGACTACTTCAAGCATGAAGCCATCAAGAATGCCTGGGAACTGCTTACGCAGGTTTACCAGTTGCCTGCTGAAAAGCTTTGGGTGACGGTTTATCAGGAAGATGATGAGGCTTATGAGATCTGGAACAAAGAGGTAGGGGTTCCGGTTGAGCGAATCATTCGTATTGGTGACAATAAAGGCGCACGCTATGCGTCCGACAATTTCTGGCAAATGGCCGATACCGGCCCTTGCGGACCTTGTTCGGAAATTTTCTATGATCACGGTCCTGATGTCTGGGGTGGCCCGCCCGGCTCTCCTGAAGAAGATGGGGATCGTTATATTGAAATCTGGAATCTGGTGTTCATGCAGTTCGATCGCGATGCCACAGGCGTCATGCATCCACTGCCTCGTCCCTGTGTAGATACAGGCATGGGCCTTGAGCGCGTTTCTGCCGTCTTGCAGCATGCGCATTCCAATTATGAGATTGATCTTTTTCAGAATCTGATCAAGGCAGCGGCACACGAAACCGGCGTTGAAGATCTGGCGAATAACTCTCTTAAAGTTATCGCCGATCACATTCGTGCCTGTAGCTTCATGATTGTTGATGGTGTTATCCCCGGTAATGAGGGTCGCGGTTATGTGCTGCGCCGCATTATACGTCGTGCTTTGCGCCATGGTTATCAACTGGGACAGGCCAAGCCGTTCTTCCATAAACTGGTTGCTTATCTTGTCAAGGAAATGGGCGATGCCTATCCAGAGCTGGTCCAGCATCAGGATCGTGTAACGCAAGTGCTTAAACAGGAAGAGGAGCGCTTCCAGGAAACCCTTGAAAAAGGCATGAAAATCCTGGATGCTGAACTGGAGTCCACGGCCAAGGGCGGTTCCCTGAGCGGTGAAACGGCCTTTACGCTTTACGACACATTCGGTTTTCCCTTTGACCTGACGGCAGATATTTGCCGTGAACGTGGTTATGAGGTCGATGAGGCGGGCTATGAAGAGGCTATGAACCGTCAGCGTGAGATGGCAAGGGCCAGCGGCAAATTCAAAATGGCACAGGGTTTAAGCTATTCAGGTGAACAAACGCGCTTTGAAGGTTATGAACGTTTGCAAACCAATGCCAAAGTATTGGCGGTGTATGTAGATGGCGTATTAACCGAGTCTACCACCGAAGGACAGGATGCCGTTATTGTCCTGGACAATACCCCGTTCTATGCAGAATCGGGTGGTCAGGTGGGTGATACCGGTGTTTTGGCTGGTTTTGGCAGTAACTTCAATGTTCATGACACCCAAAAAATACAATCCAGTGTTTTTGGTCATCATGGTACCGTTACCTTGGGTACTATCAAGACCGGTGATTTGCTTGATGCGCATGTCGATGTAGAGCGCCGACAACGCACCATGCGTAATCACTCGGTTACCCATATCATGCACAAGGCGTTGCGTCAGGTGCTGGGCGAGCATGTGCAGCAACGTGGCTCATTGGTTGATCCCGATAAAACCCGGTTTGACTTTGCGCATGATGCGCCTGTAACGGCGGAAGAGATCAGTCGGGTAGAAGATATTGTCAATGCTGAAATCCTCAACAATACTGACGTTACCGCGCAGCTGATGTCTTATGATGACGCCGTGGCGGGTGGTGCGGTGGCCCTGTTCGGCGAGAAATACGACGATGAAGTGCGTGTGCTGGATATCGGTTTTTCCCGCGAGTTGTGCGGGGGTACGCACGTACATCGTACCGGCGATATCGGTTTGTTTAAGATTGTATCCGAGGGCGGTGTGGCGGCGGGTATCCGCCGGATTGAGGCCATTACCGGCAGCAATGCGCTGGCCTGGGTGCGTAACCTTAATAAATCGGTTCAGCAGGCAGCTGCTTCCTTAAAGGCCAATCCGGCCGAACTGGTTGAAAAGGCGCGTCAGGCGCAAGAACATATCCGTTCTCTTGAAAAAGAGGTCGATCAGCTCAAGGCCAAAGTAGCTTCCGCTGCCAGTGCCGACTTGTCAGCCCAGGCGGTTGATGTTAATGGTATTAAGGTTTTGTCTGCCGTCATTAAAGGGGCAGACCCCAAATCACTGCGGGGCATGATTGACCAGCTTAAAGACAAGTTGAAAACGGCAGTGGTTGTGCTGGCGGCAGAGGCTGATGGCAAAATCAGCGTTGCGGCAGGCGTAACGGCCGATACCACCAGCAAGATCAAGGCGGGCGATCTGGTGTCGCATGTTTCCACACAAATTGGTGGAAAAGGCGGTGGTCGCCCCGACATGGCAATGGGTGGTGGTACCGATCTTCAGGCTTTGGATGCTGCTATTGCAGGGGTTCGCGCCTGGGTTGAGGGCAAGGTATAAGCATGTCTGAAAAACATTCTTATGTTTTGGAGGTGGATGCCAGTGGTTTGGTCTGTCCGCTTCCTATCCTTAAGGCTAAAAAGGCACTGGCTACCATAGAAAGCGGGCAGGTCCTGAAGGTTATTACGACCGATAAAAATGCCGTTAAGGATTTCCAGGCTTTTTCAGTCCAAACCAAAAATGAGCTGGTGGCCCAAGAGGTTCTTGATGCCAGTACCGTGCATTACCTTAAGCGAAGGTAGTGCATGTTGCCTATATGCCAAAATCAGGTGCTAGAGCCTTGCTTTTGGCAGGCTTTAAAAAATTAAGATTGCATTCTGCTTGTATATCTTGATATAATTACTTGTTTAGTTTCATAGTTATTTAATTTTACCAGAAAGGACTACCTATGGTGGTGATTCGTCTAGCCCGTGGTGGCTCAAAAAAACGCCCATTTTACAATATTGTTGCCGCTGATTCACGCAATCGTCGTGATGGTCGCTTCATTGAGCGCGTTGGTTTTTATAATCCTGTTGCCAAAGAAGGCACAGAGGCCCTGCGTATCGAACTTGAACGTTTAAACCACTGGGTTGGTAATGGTGCGCAATTGTCACCAGTTGTACAGCGTTTGGTTAAAGAGTACTCTGCCAAAGCTGCTGCCTGATAGTTTTCCTGTCAGACAAAATGATTCGACCGTTTGCGATGGCTAGCGGTCGTTTTGTTTTTGTAAACGGGTTTTTGTTTTTGCATAAATGGGTGGTGTAGATTAATGGCAATTCCAGATGATCTGGTTGAATTAGGGCGTATTGTATCGGCCTATGGTGTGCGTGGCATGGTTAAGGTTCAGCCGCATTCCGCCCAGGAAAGCATTTTGCTTAATGTGAAAGAATGGTGGCTTGCCCGTCTTTCTCGCGCGGGTGTGCAACAAGAGCCACATCGCCTTGTCAAAATCTCTCGTGCTCGCGAGCATACTGGTTCAATTGTGGCCCAACTTGAGGGGTGTGATGACAGGGATCAGGCTGAAGCGCTTAAAGGTACATCCATATTTGTATCACGTGCCATTTTTCCCAGTGCCTCTGATGATGAGTTTTACTGGGTTGATTTGGTGGGTTGCTCTGTTTACAGTACTGCCGATTCATCTGAGCCGGTTTTGCTGGGTGTGGTGCAGGAAGTGTCAGATAATGGCGCGCATGCTGTCCTTCATGTTGGCATGCAGGGGCTTGATGAGCAAGGTAACGTGGTTTTCCTGAAAGATGATAAAGGCAGGGTACGGGAAGTTCTGGTGCCATTTGTTCAGGCGCATGTGCCATTTGTTGATATCCAGCAAAAACGTATCGAAACAGACTGGCCGGCAGACCTCTAATGCGAATAGACGTTATTACCTTGTTTCCCGAAATTTTCTCCGTAGTCCGGGATTTGGGGGTAACGGGAAGGGCGCATCGCCAGGCTATCTGGCAGCTTAAAACATGGAATCCACGCGTTTATACCTCTGATGCGCATCAAACGGTTGATGATCGTCCTTACGGTGGCGGGCCTGGTATGGTCATGATGGCTGGGCCATTAAGAATAGCCGTGCAGGATATCCAAAATGACCGTCAAAAGGAAAATGCCTCACCGGCTAAGGTTGTATTGCTAAGCCCGGTTGGCAGGCCATTCAATCAGCAAAAAGCACAGGAACTGGCAAATTCCGGGGGTGTTACCTTTGTTTGTGGTCGTTATGAGGGTATCGATCAGCGCTTTATTGATCAATATGTCGATGAAGAAATTTCACTGGGTGATTTTGTCTTGTCGGGTGGGGAAATTGCCGCGTTGGCAATGATAGATGCAGCGGTTCGATTATTGCCATCAGTACTTAATGATGCATCATCGGCGTTGCAGGATTCTTTTCATGAGTCCTTGTCCGGTTTGCTTGATAGCCCGCATTATACGCGCCCCGAGGTATTCGAAGGGGAGGCCGTTCCAGATGTTTTGCTGTCCGGTCATCACAAGAATATTTCCACCTGGCGTCGCCAGATGTCCCTGAGGTTGACTCAGGAGCGTCGGCCCGAGCTTATTTTGCAAGCAAGAGGTCAAGGCTTGTTAAGCCCTGCGGATGAAAAGTTTTTAAAGACGCTTTCAGATAAATAGTGTAAGTTATTGCTTTGTTTATTTTGAAAACTAGGTATTGATTTGGTTCCCTTTTCTATTCTGGATTTATCCCCTGTCAATGAGCATGAAACGGTAGGTGATGCGCTTGGTAATTCACTGCTGCTGGCAAAAAAAGCGGAAGAATGTGGTTTTGCGCGTTTTTGGCTGGCCGAGCATCATAATATGCCGGGTATTGCAAGTTCCGCCACTTCAGTGGCCATTGGCTATATAGCAGCAGGAACAAGCCGGATTCGTGTGGGCTCAGGTGGGGTCATGCTACCTAATCATTCGCCATTAATCATTGCAGAGCAGTTTGGTACTTTAGCCTCTTTGTACCCAAACCGGATTGATTTGGGTCTGGGCAGGGCGCCTGGCACAGACATGAATACAGCAAGGGCATTGCGGCGTGATTTGCGTGCCAGTTCGGAAAGTTTTCCGCAAGACGTGCAGGAGCTGCAATATTATTTTCGTCAGCCCGAAGCGGGGCAGCAAATAGTGGCCGTGCCTGCTGCGGGTGTTCAGGTTCCTGTGTGGTTATTGGGATCAAGTTTGTACAGTGCGCAATTGGCGGCATATCTTGGCCTGCCTTTTTCTTTTGCGTCACATTTTGCGCCTGTCGATTTAATGAATGCCTTGTCGGTATACCGTTCGTCTTTCAGGCCTTCTGTTTATCTTGACAAGCCTTATGCAAGTGCTTGCGTGAATGTAGTGGCGGCGCAAACCGATGAGCTTGCCAGGTATCATTTTACCTCCCATCAAATGGCGTCGGTACAGCTTTTCAGGAATACGCCCGGAAAGCTTCAGCCGCCCGTAGATAATCTTGATGATCATATTTCGCCAGCTGAGCGCGCCAATCTTGATCGCAAGCTGACGTATTCAATGGTGGGTAGTGCTCAAACGGTAGCGCATGAAATTTCAAGGTTTGTAGAGCTAACGGGGGTGGATGAGTTGATGATGACATCGCGGGTTTACGATGTTGCTGCAAGACTGGCGTCAGTAGAATTGGTTAGTTCTGCCTTTTGATGTGGTATTGTTTTTGCCATCATTAAATATTGTTTAATTTTGTCAAATATCTATTTTCACTTGATTTTAAAGTGTGTATGATTTAATTGAATTGGCTCTAAAATGCAGTGTTCTTTTAACTTATTGTTTATTAAGGCAAAAAAACTTTTTAAATGTGCTTATTTATTAAGCAGATTTAAAAAGTACTTGCCATTACTGGGGTTTTCCCTCAAACTATAGGGCTATGGTTACTAAAGTACTTTTCGTCTGTATGGGCAATATCTGTCGCTCGCCGAGTGCCGAGGGGGTATTGCGTCGTCTCGTCCAGGAGGCAGGCCTGCAAAATTCAATTCAGGTTGATTCGGCAGGTACTGAAAACTACCATATTGGTGATGCGCCCGATGGCCGGGCGCAACTGGCAGCCCGTAAGCGTGGTTATGACATTTCCCTGCATCGTGCCCGTCAGGTCACTGAAAAAGATTTCACGGAATATGATCTTATTCTTGCAATGGATTGGGATAACCTTTCTTATATGCAGCAAATCTGCCCCAAACCCTTACGGCATAAATTAATGCTGTTAATGCGTTTTGCCAATGATTATGAAGAAGCAACCGTGCCTGATCCTTATTATGGTGGCTTGGATGGCTTTTTCAAAATGCTCGATTATCTCGAAGATGCCTGTCAGGGCGTATTTGAAATAGTTAGCAAGCGCGTTAAGCAATATCAAGCTGCATAATTCCTTATCAAGTCTGACTATTGCACAAATATAACAATGTTTGTGCAAATTTTATTTCATTAATAATAAATCCTAGTAAATTAGTCGACTATTTGATATACTTGAGTAAATTACTCGGCTATTGTGGCAAGGAATTTATTATGCGATTAACTACGAAAGGTCGATTTGCTGTCACGGCAATGATTGATCTGGCCTTACGCCAGAACAGCGGCCCCATAACTTTATCAACAGTCAGCGAAAGACAAAATATTTCTCTTTCTTACCTTGAACAGTTGTTCGGGAAGTTGCGTCGTCACGAGTTGGTGGAAAGTATTCGTGGGCCAGGCGGTGGCTATATTTTAGCTCGCTTCGCAAGAGAAATTACAATCGCCGATATTATTTTTGCTGTGGATGAACCTTTGGATGCCACCAGTTGTGGCAGCAATTCAGAGTGCTCATCCGGTAAAGATGGACATGTATCGGGAAAATGCATGACGCACGATCTCTGGACCAACCTGAATCGCAAAATGGTGGATTACCTAGATTCAGTTACGCTCCAGGATTTGGTTGACCAGCAACGTATGCGTCAATTGAATCAGGTCCCGCAAACAAGTAGTGTCCTGGTGCAAAGAAAAACTGATTCCTTGTCTTCCGTTATTGTATAAATTCTGGAGTTTGATGTTATGGCAAAGCGCCCAATATATTTAGATTATTCCGCCACAACCCCGGTAGATCCGGAAGTCGTGGAAAAAATGGTTCCCTGGTTGTATGAAAATTTCGGCAATCCGGCTTCACGAAGTCATGCTTTTGGCTGGGAAGCGGAAGAGGCCGTTGAAAATGCTCGTAGACAGGTAGCCGAACTGGTCAATGCAGACCCAAGGGAAATCGTCTGGACATCGGGTGCCACTGAATCAAACAACCTGGCTATTAAAGGCGCCGCTCATTTTTATGCCGAACGTGGCAAACATATTATCACGATCAAAACAGAGCATAAGGCGGTACTTGATACGACACGTGAACTGGAGCGTCAAGGCTTTGAGGTGACTTATCTTAACGTGCAGGAAGACGGCCTGATTGACCTTGAGGTCCTGAAGGCAGCGATTCGTCCCGACACTATCCTGATTTCTGTTATGTTTGTGAACAATGAAATCGGTGTGGTGCAAGATATTGCTTCAATTGGTGAGTTGTGCCGTGAAAAGGGTATCGTGTTTCACGTAGATGCCGCACAGGCAACGGGTAAAGTGGATATTGATCTGCAAGTGCTCAAGGTGGACTTAATGTCGTTCTCTGCTCACAAGACCTATGGCCCCAAAGGCATTGGTGCCTTGTATATCCGCCGCAAACCACGTATTCGTATCGAAGCGCAAATGCATGGCGGTGGTCACGAACGCGGTTTCCGTTCCGGTACCCTGGCGACGCATCAGATTGTAGGCATGGGCGAGGCCTTCCATTTGGCCAAATTGCATATGCAGGCCGAAAACGAACGTATTCGCGCATTGCGTGACCGTTTGTGGAATGGTTTGTCTGAAATTGAAGAGGTTTACCTGAATGGCGCTATGGAACAGCGTGTTCCCCATAACCTGAATGTCAGCTTCAACTATGTGGAAGGTGAATCGCTGATTATGGCCATTAAAGAATTGGCGGTTTCCAGTGGGTCAGCCTGTACTTCTGCCAGTCTGGAGCCTTCGTATGTATTGCGGGCATTGGGCAGAAATGATGAGCTGGCACACAGTTCAATCCGTTTCACGATTGGCCGTTTTACCACTGAAGAAGAAATTGATTACGCTGTTGAGCTGATCAAAGCACGTGTTGGCAAACTACGCGACATGTCTCCCTTGTGGGAAATGGCCAAAGATGGCATTGATCTTGAGTCGGTTCAATGGGCCGCGCACTAATTTAAAGCAGGAGTATTATCATGGCTTACAGTAACAAAGTATTAGATCACTATGAAAATCCGCGCAACGTCGGTTCTTTTGATAAAGACGATGAAGCGGTTGGCACCGGTATGGTAGGTGCGCCTGCCTGTGGTGACGTAATGAAACTGCAAATCAGGGTTGGCAAAGATGGCGTTATTGAAGATGCCAAATTTAAAACCTATGGTTGTGGCTCTGCCATCGCGTCCAGTTCATTGGTCACTGAATGGGTCAAAGGCAAAACACTTGATCAGGCATTGGATATCCGCAATACGCAAATTGCAGAAGAACTTGCTTTGCCTCCGGTAAAAATTCACTGTTCTATTCTGGCTGAAGACGCTATCAAGGCGGCAGTACAGGATTACAAGGAAAAACATTCGAGCTGATTATGGCAATTACATTAACTCAAAAAGCGGCAGATCACATTCAGGATTACCTCGAAAGAAGAGGTAAGGGCGTTGGATTGCGTCTGGGTGTGAGAACGACAGGTTGTTCAGGCATGGCATACAAGCTTGAATATGTGGATACGCCTGATGATGGCGACGCTCTGTTCGAGAGTTTTGGTGTGAAAATTTATGTCGATCCTAAGAGCCTGTCGTATATTGATGGCACCGAACTGGACTACGCTCGTGAGGGTTTGAATGAAGGCTTCAAGTTTTCAAACCCTAACGAGAAAGCCAGTTGTGGTTGTGGTGAATCATTCTCGGTATAGGTAGAACTTCTTTGGATAATCATTTCAGTTTATTGAATTTACCCAAGCGGTTTGATCTTTCACCGGATGCCTTGGAACAAGCCTGGAAACAGGCATCTTCCCTGGTTCACCCGGATCGTTTTGCCACGGCTTCAGCAACTGAAAAACGGGTTGCGGTGCAGTGGGCTTCTCGTGTTAATGATGCCTACCAAACCCTGAAAAACCCATTAAGCCGTGCTGCTTATATGTGTGAACTTGAAAATTTCCCTATTCAGGCAGAAAGCAATACCGCAATGGGTACCGAGTTTTTAATAACCCAAATGCAATGGCGTGAACAGCTTGATGAGGTTCGTGCTGATCCACTGCATAATGGGCTGAATGAGCTGTTGCTGGAAATTCAGGAAAAACAACTCGAACTGTTTGATGAAATGAGAAATTTAATTGATGCACGGCAAGATTATGCCAGCGCGACCAAAAGAGTTCGCGAGTGGATGTTTGTCAATAAAATGCATCAGGAAGTTAAGGCTCTTTAAACTTTAACTTATTATTTACGAAGTACAATATGGCCCTCTTACAAATTTCAGAACCTGGCGCATCTCCAGCCCCCCATCAACGTCGTCTGGCAGTTGGTATAGACTTGGGTACGACCCATTCTCTTGTCGCCTCAGTACGTAACAGTATTGCCGAAATCCTGACCGATAAAAATGGAAAAAAACTATTGCCTTCTGTGGTGCGCTATCTGCATAACGGTGATGTTGAGATTGGGCAAGCGGCAGTCAGGAAGCAGGATTCAGACCCCCTGAATACCATTGTTTCTGTCAAACGTTTGATGGGCCGTTCATTTAATGAGGCCTCTGCTTATGCGTTGCCGTATGAGCTCATCGATGAGCCGGGTATGGTTCGCCTGGGCACCGTTCAGGGGCCGGTAAGTCCTGTTGAAGTCTCGGCACAAATTCTGGCCAAGTTGCGTCAGCAAGCCGAAGATGTTTTGGGTGATGAATTGGTGGGGGCTGTTATTACCGTACCTGCCTATTTTGATGATGCCCAGCGTCAGGCTACCCGCGATGCCGCCCGCCTGGCGGGTCTTAATGTATTGCGTTTAATCAATGAGCCAACCGCTGCCGCGATTGCCTATGGCCTGGACAATGCCGCTGAAGGGGTTTATGCGGTTTACGATCTGGGTGGTGGCACCTTTGATATTTCCATTCTCAAGCTCAGCAAAGGCGTGTTTGAGGTTATTGCCACCAGTGGTGATACGCAACTGGGTGGTGATGACTTTGATGACTTGATCATCAATGACATCATGAAGCATCATGATAAAAGCACGTTAAGTCCCGGCGACAAGCGGGCTTTGCGTACACTGGCCAAACAGGTTCGTGAAAAATTAACTGATCATCCGCGTGCTGTCTTCCAGATTACCTTGTCTGATGGCCTGCACATAGACCAGAATTTCCCTCGCAATCATTTTGAAAATATTGCCAAAGACCTGGTGGGCCGTTCGCTTGATCGGGTAAAGCAAACCTTGAAAGATGCTTCACTGGAAGTGACGGATATCAAGGGTGTTGTCATGGTTGGCGGTGCCACCCGTATGCCGGTTATCCGCAACATGGTGGCCGATTACTTTAAACAGGAACCGTTGGTTAACCTGAATCCTGATGAGGTGGTTGCCCTTGGTGCCGCCTTGCAGGCCAATTTGCTGGCAGGTAATCGTAGCGCCGATGATGATTGGTTGCTGCTGGACGTTACTCCCTTGTCATTAGGCCTTGAAACAATGGGTGGGCTGGTGGAAAAAGTGATTCCACGTAACAGCACCATTCCGGTTGCCCGTGCCCAGGAATTCACGACATTCAAAGACGGTCAAACCGCCATGGGTGTACATGTGGTTCAGGGGGAGCGTGAGCTGGTTAATCATTGCCGCTCATTGGCGCGGTTTGAGTTGCGTGGCATTCCACCCATGGTAGCTGGTGCGGCACGCATTCGGGTCACCTTCCAGGTGGATGCGGATGGTCTGCTTAGCGTTACCGCCCGTGAACAAAGTACGGGCATAGAGTCGGCGGTTACCGTTAAGCCGTCCTATGGCCTGTCTGATGATGAAATCTCTTTAATGCTGCAAGAAAGCGTTGAAAAATCTGATGAAGATGCCAAAATGCGCATGCATCGTGAACAGCAGGTTGAGGCCCGCCAATTGGTGGAATCCATTGAAGCGGCGATTAAAAAAGATGGCGATTTGCTGAGCGCCGACGAATTGACGCAAATTCAGCAGTTGTTGCTGGAAACGGTCAACTTGTCAGAGAACGGCTCAACCGATGAGATTCGTGATGCCGTGCAGACTCTGTCCCAGGCGACTGATGATTTTGCGGCCCGTCGCATGGATCGCAGTATCCGCCAGGCACTGTCAGGTAAAACCTTAGATCAAATAGCATAATTGGAATATAAATGCCCAAAATAACCATATTGCCGCATGAATCACTGTGTCCGGAAGGCGCTGTAATTGAAAATGCTCCCGTGGGAGAGTCCATTTGCCGTGTCTTGCTGGACAACCATGTTGAAATTGAACATGCCTGTGAATTGTCCTGTGCCTGTACGACTTGCCACGTTGTGATCAAGGAAGGTTTTTCTTCTCTTGAAGATGCCACCGATGATGAAGAGGATTTGCTGGATCGGGCATGGGGCTTGAAATCCACCTCCCGTTTGTCTTGTCAGGCTAAAATTGCCGACAAGGATCTTGTGATTGAGATTCCAAAGTATACAATCAACCACGCCAAAGAAAGTCACTAGATATTAGCAAGGAAGTAGTGTGAAGAGCATGAAATCAACGATTGGAATAATTGGGGGGGTCATGCTTTTTTTCATGTCTGGCCTTTCTTTAGCCAGCAGTTATGTCATGGATAAACTGCATAAGCCGGTTCCTGGTGGAATCGCCGTAGTGAGTCTTGGTGAGCACCGCCAGGCACCCAAGGTGCAATATCGGAACAAGCCGGTCATGGTGGTGGCCAATGGAAATACCACCGAGTACCTGGCGATTGTCGGTATTCCGCTTAAAAGCAAATCAGGCAATGAGCAGCTTCAGGTCAAAACGGAAACAGGCTCGAAACAGCTGTCTTTTCAGATTCAGGCCAAAAAGTATAAAGAGCAGCATATCAAGCTGAAGTCCAATAAATATGTCACGCCTTCTGAAGAGCATCTGGCCCGTATCAAACGTGAATTGGCTGCTCAAACCACTGCCTATGCCCATTTCAGACCGGCCAGTCCCAGTAATGTCATTCTGGATCGTCCGGTAGAGGGCGG
>CAZPNE010000042.1:0-11917 GCA_964588255.1 uncultured Advenella sp.
TATTCATTGGTACCTGGGCCGGGTATGTGCTGGTACGCAAGGGGCATTTCAAGGGAATAGGGCTTTATATTGGCATGCTGAATGCACCCTTGGTTATTCCCGATGTGATTTTGGGCATTGCCCTTTTGCTCATGATTGTTGAGATCAGGAATATCACCGGGTTTCCGGCCAGTAACGGTATTTTTACCATTTGGCTGGGGCATGTTACCCTGTGTGTGGCCTATGTGTCGGTGGTTATTGCCTCCCGTGTGCGTGAACTTGACCGCTCTCTTGAAGAGGCGGCGCTGGATTTGGGGGCTACACCCCTGAAGGTGTTTTTTTCCATTACCTTGCCACTTATTGCCCCGGCCCTGGTGGCTGCCTGGCTGCTGGCGTTTACTTTGTCACTGGACGATGTGGTGATTGCCTCGTTCCTGAATGGGCCTGGCTTTACAACCTTGCCGATCGAAGTGTTTTCGCGTGTCAGGCTGGGTATCAAGCCAGAGGTCAATGCACTGGCCACTTTATTTATCGTACTGGTAGGTGCGTTTGTTATTATTGCCAATCACCTACAAACAGGAAACACAAAAAATGAAAGCAATAACGATTTACGGCCTTAAAAATTGTAGCACCTGCACCAAGGCCATTAAATGGTTGCAGGCCAATAACTATGAGGTTGAATTCATTGATTATCGTGCCAACCCCATTGATGCGGCAACGTTACAGCAATGGGCGCCTTTGGTGGATGGTTGGGAAAAACTGATTAATCGCGCTTCCATGACCTGGCGCAATTTGCCCGCTGAAAGAAAAAATCCCGTTGCAGATAAGCAATGGCTGGCTATTGCTGCAGAATTTCCCTCTGCCATCAAGCGGCCTATTGCCGTTACAAAAGATGGTCAGGTGTTCTTGGGTTTTTCCGAAAAAAATTATGCGCTGCAGTTTAAATAAATGGTGAAGAATATGTTAAGTCAGAACGAGTTGAAACAGCAGGTAGCCAAGGCCGCTGTTGAGTATATCCGCCCATTTCTGGGTTCTGGGGTTATAGTGGGTGTAGGTACCGGTTCAACCGCCGATTTGTTCATTGATTACCTGGCTGATTTCAAGGATCAGTTCAAGGCGGCGGTGGCAAGCTCAGCGCGCAGTGCGCAACGTCTGGCCAGTTTGGGAATACCTGTGCTTGACCTTAATGAGGTGCAAAGTATGCCGGTGTATGTTGATGGTGCTGATGAAATCAACGTACGTTTGCAAATGATTAAGGGTGGGGGCGGTGCCTTGACCCGGGAAAAAATTGTGGCTTCGGTTGCTGAGCGTTTTGTTTGTATTGCCGATGAGTCTAAAGTGGTGGATAAGCTGGGTAAATTTGCCATTCCTCTTGAGGTTATTCCCATGGCAGTTAATGCCATTGCCCGGAAAGTGCAGGCATTAGGCGGCAATCCGGTTTTGCGCGCGGGTTTTATAACCGACAATGGTAATCCGATTCTGGATGTGGCCGGATTCAGTCTTGATGATGCCACTGAGATGGAGGCAATTATGAATAATATACCCGGTGTTGTAACATGTGGTTTATTTGCTATTTCTCCTGCAAGCGTTGCATTGATTGCCACTCAGCAGGGAATTAAGACTTTGAAGGGGTAGTGTCATATTTTTGTCATCAAACCTTCTTAAAATCATTTTATTCTTTTTAAACAGGTGCAGGTATGGTTGAACATACAAATAAACGTTTTGAGGCAGATCTCGAAGATATTCGTTCACGCTTTCTACGAATGGGCGGATTGGTAGAGTCAATGATTGCCGATGGCATCGATGTTTTGACGACCGGCAATACCGTGGTGATGGAACGCATTTTCGAGCGTGAAAGGGAAGTTAACCAGCTTGAAGTGGAAATTGATTATTCTATTACCCAAGTGATGGCACTTAACCAGCCAACCGCAGTCGATCTGCGGTTGCTCATGTCAGTCTCCAAAATGTTGACAGACATGGAGCGTTCCGGTGATGAGGCCGAGAAAATGGCCAAAATGGCACGCCGTCTTCATGAAAGCAATCAGCGCTATGAGCCCGTGATCGAGTTGCGTCACATGGCCGCAAGTGTTATTTCCATGTTGAATCGTTCTCTTGATGCGTTTGCCCGCAGGGATCCCATTCTGGCTGCCGAAGTGGTGCGCAGTGACAAACTGGTCGATAAAGAGTGGAAAGGTGTGTTGCGTGAATTGATCAGCTATATGATTGAGGATCCTCGTACCATTTCAGGCAGTATTGACCTGCTGTTTATTGCCCGTGCGCTGGAGCGTATTGGTGATCATGCTAAAAACATGGCAGAACGCGTGATTTATCTGGTTCAGGGTGAGGACGTTCGTCATACTGGTGTCAAGAATGTAGAATTGCAGGCTCGCGGTGGTAAAGAAGCGGTAGAGGCCGCTAAGCAAGCCGAGGCAGCTTCGGCAACAGAAGTTCAGAAAACAACCAGTGAAGAGTAATTTTTACCCTTTCAGAATAAAAAAACAGCCTCATTTAGAGGCTTTTTTTTATTCTGACGCTATTTGCCGGATCAATTTGATGGGGGGACGTAACCCTGGGCTTCAATGTTCGCATCTTCAAACAAATAACTTTCCATTTGCTGTTGCAGATATTTTCGTGCACGGGCATCGGCCAGATTCAGACGGTTTTCATTTACGATACGGGTTTGGATTTCGGTCCAGGCTATCCAGGCTTCCTTGGAAATGGATTGCCAGATTTTAACGCCCAGATCGCCAGGGTATGGAGGATAGTCCAGGCCTTCAGCTTCTTTTTTAAGTTTTACACATTGAACAAGACGTGCCATTTTGCTACCTCATTAAAGTTTCTTGATAAAAATTAGACTGTTTCTGGATCGATTGTAATTCATTTGCTTTTCAGCGGGCAAATCATTGATGCTTCCTTGAACAAACCCGCGTTTGACAAACCAGTGAGAGGTTCGGGTAGTTAGCACGAAAAGGCGTTTCACACCCAGGGCACGGGCCTTGTTTTCTGCATGCCGTAGCAGGATTTCACCCTCACCAGTTCCTTGCCATTCAGGGTTGACGATCAGACAGGCCATTTCGGCCATTTTTGATTCAGGGTAAGGAATGACTGAAACACATCCGTAAATAATACTATCGTGCTCAAGCACGGTGAATTTTTCTACATCGCGTTCAATCACGTTGCGACCTCGCGGAACCAGGGTGCCATCGGCTTCCAGGGGTTCAATCAGGCTGACAATCGCGCCAATATCGTCTATTGTAGCCGGGCGAAGGTCATCCAGCGTGTCTTCTACCACCATGGTTCCCACGCCATCGTGGGTGAAGTATTCAAGCAATACACTGCCATCAAGCTCGTAGGGAATCAAGTGAGCCCGCTTGACGCCACGCTTGACCGCTTTGGAAGCATGCTGAAGGAAGGAAACGGTATCTTCATCAAGGTGCCCCTGCCGGATCAGGTTATCCGCATCTTCACGGGCAATTTCCGTAATCACATTGTCCTGCGGATCTTTCAGGATACTGTTCTTGGTCATGAAAATCAGCTTGTCTGCACTTAGTGCAACGGCAGTACTGGTGGCCAATTCTTCCATGGACAGATTAAAGGCTTCTCCGGTTGGGGAAAAACCAATAGGTGACATCAGCAATACAGCGCCATGAGAGATGATTTTTTTCATGGCATCCAGGTCAAACTTGCGAACCTTGCCCGAATGTTTGTAATCGATGCCATCAATGACACCAACCGGTTGGGCGGTGACAAAGTTGCCGGAAATGATATGGATGTGTGCATTGGACATTGGCGTATTGGGCAAGCCTTGGCTGAATGCCGCCTCAATATCCAGGCGAATTTCACCGGCTGCTTCCTTGGCGCACTCCAGTGCTTCCGGACTGGTGGGTTCAATGCCTCTGCCAAACTGGTAGCTAAATCCTTTCAGGCGCAGTTGCTCATTGACCTGGGGGTGTGATCCATGCACTAATACCAGGTGAACACCCAGGGCAGTCAGAAGCGATAAATCCTGAATCAATGCATTCAGGGCGCCCGCTTGAACCAGATCTCCGCCAAAGCCGACGACAAATGTTTTTCCGCGTAAGGTATGCACATACGGAGCGACTTCCCGAAACCATCGGACGAATTGTGCCGGGGCATATTCAGGAGCGTCTAGGGCGGAATAGGTTTCGGGTTCGTTTGTGCTCATGGTGTTAAGTTACAATCCTTTGTGGCTAAAAATGAAAAATGGCCCGGTTTTGATAATAAAAAGTCAAGGCAAAATTATAATGTCGGATAGACTTAAAGATAGATTATTTATGCATAAAAATGTTGTTTCGAATCACAGTGACGCAAAACAAATACCAAATGGACAGGTACCTGTGCGATTGCCGCCTTCCATTGCTTACCCTGAAGACCTTCCCGTTAGTGCGAAAAGGGCGGAAATTGCCAAGGCGCTTCAAGCCCACCAGGTAATTATTGTATGTGGTGAGACGGGTTCGGGCAAAACAACCCAGCTGCCAAAAATCTGTCTTGAACTGGGGCGTGGACTGAAGGGGATGATTGGTCATACCCAGCCACGCAGGCTGGCGGCCACTTCGGTGGCCAAACGCATTGCCCAGGAACTGAATACGCCCTTGGGAGAGTGGGTAGGGTACCAGATTCGCTTTAGCGATAAAACCGGCCCGGGTGCCGCCATCAAACTGATGACCGATGGTATTTTACTGGCCGAATCGCAGCGCGACCCCATGCTAAGGCGATACGATACGATTATTATCGATGAAGCCCATGAGCGTAGCCTGAATATTGATTTTTTGCTTGGGTTTTTAAAGCAGTTGCTACCCCGACGCAAAGACCTGAAACTGATCATTACCTCGGCTACGATTGATGCTGATCGTTTTGCTACGCATTTTTCCGGTAAAAACGGACAAAAGGCGCCGGTCATCGAAGTATCGGGCCGTTTGTATCCGGTTGAGGTGCGTTACCGTCCCATTCGTTTTTTTGATAATGATGAAACACCCGGCACTCAGCCTGAATCCAGCCGCCTGGCCCGGGATGAAGAAAAAGACCTGATTGATGGCATTGTGGATGCAGTTGATGAGTGTGCACAGCATGGCCCGGGTGATATATTGGTTTTTTTACCCGGAGAAAGAGAAATCCGAGAGGCAGCCGAGTCCCTGCGCAAGCATCATCCGGCCGGCACCATGGTGCTGCCTTTGTTTGCCCGCATGTCGCAGGCTGACCAGGAACGTATTTTTCATCCTTCTACCAACCAGCGCCGGGTGATTCTGGCCACTAACGTGGCAGAAACTTCCTTAACAGTACCGGGTATCCGTTTCGTCATTGATACTGGTCTGGCCAGGGTCAAACGCTATTCCTGGCGTAACAAGGTTGAGCAGTTGCAAATTGAGCCCGTCAGTCAGGCATCGGCCAACCAGCGGGCAGGGCGTTGTGGTCGTCTTGGGCCGGGTGTTTGTATTCGTCTTTATGATGAAGATGATTTCAAACTGCGAACGCCTTTTACCGATCCGGAAATTTTGCGTTCATCCCTGGCTTCGGTCATTTTGCGCATGAAAGCCTTGCGCCTTAATGAAATTGAACAGTTCCCCTTTGTAGACAAGCCAAGTGGCAAGGCCATTGCCGATGGCTATCATCTTTTGCAGGAACTGGGGGCGATTGATGACGCCAACAAACTGACGTCTGTCGGTCGTAGCCTGGCCAATTTGCCGGTTGATCCACGTCTTGCCCGCATGATACTGGCCGCCAGGGAACACCAGTGTCTGGGAGAAATGCTGGTGATTGCTTCGGCACTCTCCATTCAAGACCCCAGAGAACGTCCTTTTAATGCGAAAGAAGCCAGTGAGCAGGCGCATGCCAAATTCAAGGATGAGAAATCCGAGTTTATGTCTTACCTGAAGCTCTGGAACTGGTATAACGATGCAGTGGCGCACAAGGTTTCACAAAGAAAACTGGTTGAAAAGCTCAGAGCCGATTTTTTGTCGCCTTTGCGCTTGCGCGAATGGCATGATGTGCATACCCAATTGCATAGCCTGGTTCGGGAGCAGGGGTGGCGGCTTAACCAGACTGATGCCACTTATGAGCAAATTCACAAGGCATTGCTTACCGGCCTGTTGGGCAACCTGGGTTTCAAAAGTGATGAGGCCCAGCATTTCCAGGGAGCACGGGAAATACGCTTTTTTATCCATCCGGGTTCAACGCTGGTTAAAAAAGCGGGCAAATGGATTGTAGCGGCAGAACTGGTTGAAACTTCACGATTGTTTGCGCGATGCATCGCCAAAATTGATCCGCGCTGGATAGAATCAATCGGTAGCCATTTGCTGAAAAAACAATGGTCGGACCCTATATGGAATGCCAAGCTAGGACAGGTGCAGGCCAATGAAAGGGCCGGTTTGTACGGCTTGCAAATTTATAATGGACGCAAGGTGCATTATGGCCGGATAGCGCCAGCCGAGTCACGGGAAATCTTTATTCGTGATGCGCTGGTCGCAGGTGATATTGATTCCAAATTACCGTTTATTGTGCGTAATAACCGACTGATACGGGAAATTGAAAAACTGGAGCATAAGTCGCGCAGGCCCGATATTCTGGTCGATGACGGGCTGATTTTTGCTTTTTACAACAAACTTGTTCCCGAGGATATTTACCAGACAGCCACCCTTGAGCGCTGGTATAAAGACTTGCCTGAGGCCAGCCAGGAAGCGCTGCTCTTGAATCGCGATGATTTGATGCGGCATGAGGCAACCGGTGTGACCACCGATGTATTTCCTAAAAAGCTGGAGTGGGATGGCATCGATCTGGCCCTTGATTATCATTTTGAGCCGGGTTCACCGCGTGACGGGGTGACCATGACCATTCCCGTTTATGCCCTTAACCAGATTGACGGGACTCGTTGCCAGTGGCTGGTACCGGGCATGCTCAAGGAAAAGGTGCATCTGTTACTGAAGTCATTGCCACAAAAGCTGCGCCGTCACTGTGTACCTTTACCCGATTATGCCGCTGGTTTTCATCAGCGCTGGTTTGAGCGGCTAGCCAATCCTGGCATGGCCTTAACAACTGCCATTGGCGAAGATATCTGGGCACAGTGCAAGGTGCGGGTAAAAGAAGAAGACTTCAAGATTGAAACATTACCCGTGCATTTGTTCATGAACTTCAAAGTCATTGATGAGCATGGCCGAATGTTGTCAGCTGGGCGTAACCTTAACCAACTAAAAGCCGAGCATGGCATGCAGGCGCAAGAGACTTTCCAGCGTCTGGCCAGTAAAGATCGTGATGTTGCCCAAGTGCTGGCCAGTGAAAACATTACCGACTGGAATTTTGGCCAATTGCCCGAATTACTGGAGATCAAGAAAAAAAACCAGTCATTCATTGGTTATCCAGCCTTGGTGGATAACGGACAGTCTTGTGACCTGGATGTGTTTGATGACCTTGAAATAGCCCGACAGAAACATCAGGCAGGATTGTTGCGGCTTTTCCGTATTGCCCTGAAAGACCAGCTTAAATTTCTAAGCAAGAATATTACTGATTTGACGCGCATGAGCATGATTTACATGCCCTTAGGCTCACAGGAAGAATTGCGTGATCAGATTGTAGACTGTGCCCTGATGCAGGCTTGCCTGGTCAGTCCTTTACCTGAAGATGCCAGTGCTTTTGAGCAAAGGAAACAGGATGCTAAAGGGCGCTTGGGTCTGTTGATTCAGGAAATTGCCCGTCTGGCAAGTACGATTCTGGCCGAATGGGCCAATGTGCAAAAAAAACTTCCGCAAATCAAATCGCACAAGCAGGCTTATGAGGATATTGTTGGGAATCTGGGTGTTCTGATGAGCAAGGACTTCCTGAAGAAAAACCCTTATGCGCAATTGGTGCACTTTCCCCGATATTTTAAGGCCAGTGCGGCCCGAATAGACAAAATGCGTAGTGATCCTGCCAGGGATGCCCGGATTATGGCGGATATGGCATCTTTGCTGGTTAACTACCAGCGTCAGCGTACTTCGCTTAAAGGGGCGCCCGATGAACGTCTTGACGATTTTCAGTGGCTACTCCAAGAATTGCGCGTAGCCCTTTTTGCCCAAGAGCTCAGAACCCCCATGCCTGTCTCTGTCAAGCGTTTGCAAAAAGCGTGGGAAACCATTATTCGTTGATACAATTCTGCCCATGACTTCAGAAAATACTCCCCCATTATTTGTCCATTTGCGTGCCCACTCCGAGTTTTCGGTGGTGGATGGCATTGCCCGTCTTGATGACCTGGTTGGTCAGGCCGTCAAGTTCGGCCAGCCAGCACTGGCAGTTACCGATTTATGCAATATTTTTGGTTTCGTCAAACTTTACAAGAGCGCACGTGGCAAGGGTATCAAGCCGATTGCCGGCAGCGATGTGTGGTTGACCAATGATCAGGATCGTGAAAAACCGTTTCGCTGTTTGCTGCTGGTTAAAAACCATGAAGGTTACAATAACTTGTGTGAATTGTTATCCCAGGCCTGGATTAACAACCAATACAAGGGCAGGGCGGAAATCAGGAAGGAGTGGCTGAAAGAAATGGGGGCAGGCCTGATCCTGCTATCTGGCGGGCGCCAAGGTGATATTGGCCAGGCGCTTGAAGTCGGTAATCAGGAGCTGGCCATCACTTTAGCCAGGGAATGGTCGGAACTGTTTCCAGATGCTTTTTATATTGAGTTGCAGCGGGCCGGCTTTGAGGCTGATGAGGCTTATGTGCAGGATGCCGTGAAGCTGGCTTCAGCGTGCAATTTGCCGGTCGTGGCTACGCATCCCATTCAATTCCTGAAAAAAGAAAATTTTCGGGTTCATGAAGCGCGCGTTTGTATTTCAGATGGGGAGTTGCTGGGTAATCCGAAACGGGTAAGGCGTTTTACCGAAGAACAGTACATGCCCAGCTCTGAAGAGATGGCGCGTAAATTTCAGGATATCCCAACGGCCATTGAAAATGCGCTTGAAATTGCCAAGCGTTGCAACCTGACCCTGGTGTTGGGCAAACCGCAATTACCCATATTTCCTACGCCTGATGGCATTACCCTTGATGATTATCTGGTTCAGTTGGCTGAAGAAGGCCTGGCCAAGCGCATGGCGCTGTTATACCCCGATGAGACGGAAAGGGAAAAACAGTACCCCACCTATCTCGAACGCCTTCAGTGGGAATGTAAAACGATTATCCAGATGGGGTTCCCAGGCTACTTTCTGATTGTTCAGGACTTTATCAATTGGGGTAAAGGCAATGGCGTTCCGGTGGGACCGGGCCGTGGTTCGGGCGCTGGGTCTCTGGTCGCTTATTCATTAGGTATTACCGATCTTGATCCGATTCGCTATGACTTGCTGTTTGAACGGTTCCTTAACCCCGAACGGGTTTCCATGCCCGACTTCGATATTGACTTCTGTCAGGATAACCGTGAAAAAGTCATTGAATACGTCAAGGATAAATATGGACGCGATGCGGTTAGCCAGATTGCCACTTTTGGTACGTTGGGTGCCAAGGCGGTCGTGCGTGATGTGGGACGGGTGCTTGAGTTGCCCTATTCCCTTTGTGACGGCTTATCCAAACTAATACCGTTTAACCCGGCCAACCCATGGTCCCTTGAAAAAACACTGGCTGAAGAACCTGAATTCAAGCGTCGTTATGAGACTGATGAAGAAGTCAAGGCACTGGTTGACCTGGCCAGGCCCCTTGAGGGCTTGACACGAAACATTGGCATGCACGCGGGTGGGGTGCTGATTGCACCGGGTAAATTAACTGATTTTTGCCCGCTTTATTGCCAGCCCGGTCATGATGCCAGTGTGGTTTCCCAGTACGACAAGGGAGACGTGGAAGATGTTGGCCTGGTCAAGTTTGACTTTCTGGGGCTGCGTAACCTGACTATTCTGGATTGGGCGGTACGTTATGTACGCCGTTTCAACGAGAGTAAGCGCGACTTTGATGTGATGGCATTGCCATTGGATGACCCCGAGGCTTACCGGATTCTTTGCGAAGGGAACACCACAGCAGTGTTCCAGCTGGAATCCCGTGGCATGAAAGAACTGTTGAAGAAACTGCTACCCAATACGTTTGAGGACATTATTGCGATGCTGGCCCTGTATCGTCCAGGGCCACTGGAATCCGGCATGGTGGATGACTTCGTTAATCGTAAGCACGGGCGGGCAACGGTAGATTATTTCCACCCCGATCTTGAGTCTACCTTAAACAGTACTTATGGCGTGATCGTATATCAGGAACAGGTGATGCTGATCTCCCAGATTATCGGTGGTTATAGTCTGGGGGGCGCCGATTTGCTGCGCCGTGCGATGGGCAAGAAAAAGCCTGAAGAGATGGCCAAGCACCGGGAGTTGTTCGAAAAGGGGGCCATTGAAAAAGGCTATGACGGTGAGCTGGCGGTCACGCTATTTGACCTGATGGAAAAATTTGCCGGCTATGGCTTTAACAAGAGTCACTCGGCAGCCTATGCCCTGATTGCCTATCAGACCGCCTGGCTGAAGGCCTATCATCCCGCTGAATTCATTTCGGCCACGATTTCATCGGATATGGATGATACCGACAAGGTACAGATTTTCTGGCGCGATGCCGTTGATAATGGCCTAAGCGTTTTGCCGCCGGATGTCAATCAATCGGTTTTCCGGTTTGAGCCAGTCATTGATGAATATGCGAGAAGAGGTGAGCCGCCCAGAACCATTCGTTATGGCCTGGGTGCTGTCAAGGGTACAGGTCAGGGGGCGGTTGAGGAAATTTTGCGAGCCCGTGATGAAGGCGGGCCCTTTGTGGATTTATATGATTTTTGTAAGCGGGTAGACAGGCATACTGTAAACCGTCGCACCATGGAGGCACTGATTCGTGCCGGGGCATTTGATACGGTTGATGCCAATCGTTCGGCTTTGCTAGGTGCGCTGCCCCATGCCATTGATGCGGCCGGTCAGGCCGAAAAAAGTGCAAACCAAGAGTCATTGTTTGGTGATGATTCCAGTACGATCGTCCAGCTTGAAATGGGTAAGGTCAAGCCATGGTCCCTGCATGCACAGCTTATCGAAGAAAAGAATGCCCTGGGCTTTTTCTTTAGCCATCACCTGTTTGAGGTTTGGCGAGATGAAGTGCGTCGTTTTATTCCGGGGACCCTGGCCAAATTGCAAGAGTCACGTGATTTGCAGTGGATAGCGGGTGTGCTCATTGGTATTCGAAGCTTTACCCTTAAACAGGTAAGCAAATCCGGTGACAACCGTCTTTATTTCCTCCTGATTGATGACGGGACGGCGCAGATTGAAGTGCTGTGTCCGTCTTCTGTCTATGAAACGCATCGGCATCGTCTCAAGACCGACCAATTGCTCATTGCGCAGGTCAAGATCAAGACCAATTCATTCACGGGTGTATTGCGCACGTCGGTTGAAAGCCTTTATGACCTGCAACTGGCGCGTGAGGAAAAAGCCAGAAGTCTGCAAATCAGTTTGAATAAGGAAGTGAGTGTGAAGTCGCTCAAGGCTTTACTTAATCCTTATCGGGCCGAACCTGAAAATGGCGTGCCTGGCGTACGGGTTCAATTAAATTTGCAATCGCCCAAGGGCTTTCGTTGTGAAGTTGTTCTTGGAGAAGAATGGCGGGTGCGCATGGCTGACACGTTGTTTGAAAAAATTGAAGCCACAAAACAATATGGTGAATTTGAGGTGATTTACGGATGAGTAATACAAAGCAGATAACAGATCAACCATTAAGAATCCTGCATGCAGAAGCAGCCGTTTCATTTGGCGGGCAAGAACACCGCATTCTCAAGGAAATGCTGGCCATGCGTGAACGGGGGCATCATATTGAATTGGCTTGCCGGCCGGAGGCCCAGCTGGTTGAGCGCATGAGAGACCTGGGTTTTGCCGTGCATACGGTGCCAATGGGAGGGCTGGGCAATTTTGTCAGGGGTGTGCTTAAGTTCAGGAAAATCCTGAAGCAGGGCAGGTTTGA
>CAZPNE010000043.1:0-11833 GCA_964588255.1 uncultured Advenella sp.
TGCCCGAGCTGATTGCCATGTTGCACTGCTTTGTGGGTCTGGCGGCGGTTTTTGTCGGCTACAACAGTTATATCACGGCAGATAGCCACGGTACGGTGTCAGCCGCCATGCAGAATATTCACCTGGGTGAGGTGTTTCTGGGGGTATTTATTGGTGCGGTGACATTTACCGGTTCCATTGTTGCCTTCGGCAAACTGCGTGGTTCTATCAGTTCCAAGGCCCTTATGCTGCCACACCGTCACAAATTGAATGCGCTGGCATTACTGGTGTCTTTCTTGTTGATGTGGTATTTCATTGCTGCTGGCGGCTCAACCTTTGCCCTTATTCTCATGACGTTAATCGCCCTGGCGTTTGGCTGGCATCTGGTGGCTTCCATTGGTGGCGCCGATATGCCTGTGGTTGTGTCCATGCTTAATTCCTATTCGGGCTGGGCCGCTGCCGCCGCTGGTTTCATGCTGTCCAATGACTTGCTGATTGTGACCGGTGCGCTGGTGGGTTCATCGGGGGCGATTCTTTCCTACATTATGTGCAAGGCCATGAACCGGTCTTTCATTTCGGTGATTGCCGGTGGTTTTGGCAATGATGCCGTTGCCAGCAGTGGTGATGAGGAAATGGGTGAATATCGTGAAATGGTGCCTGAAGAAGTGGCGGAAATACTGAAAAATGCCAGTTCGGTCATTATCACACCAGGATATGGCATGGCCGTCGCCCAGGCCCAGTATCCGGTTGCCGAAATTACCCAGCACTTGCGCGATAAAGGGATTGAGGTGCGGTTTGGTATCCATCCGGTGGCAGGGCGTCTGCCCGGTCATATGAATGTGCTGTTGGCAGAAGCCAAGGTGCCTTACGATATCGTGCTTGAAATGGACGAAATCAATGAGGACTTTGCCGATACCGATGTGGTGCTGGTCATTGGTGCCAACGATACCGTGAATCCCGCCGCCAACGAAGATCCGACCAGCCCGATTGCGGGCATGCCGGTGCTTGAGGTCTGGAAAGCACAACAGGTTATCGTGTTCAAACGCTCCATGAATACGGGTTATGCCGGTGTGCAAAACCCGCTGTTCTTCAAAGATAACAGCTTCATGTGCTTTGGTGATGCGAAAGGGACGGTAGAGTCCATATTACGGGCTTTGTAATAGAGAATAGAGAATGCGATCAGGGCTATAATTGTTCTTTTACGGTTTAGCCCTGTTTTCATGTCTCAATCTTTTCCCTTGCCCGTACGTGATGGCATTGTGCCTAGCCGCCTGTATTTGCCGCGAGAGCAGCAATGGCCCAATTTATTTAGTTTTTTATTGGTGAAATTTCCGTATATACCGCCAGATATTTTGCGCGAACGCCTGATTCGCGGAGATATGGTGGATGCGTCTGGTGTACCCATGGGGCTGGACAGCCCTTTTGTGGCAGATAGCTGGTTATGGTATTACCGTGAGGTGCCGGCAGAGGTAACGGTACCTTTCGAGTTAGCCGTCCTGTATCAGGATGAATACCTGGTGGTGGTGGACAAGCCGCATTTTCTTGCCAGTATTCCGGGGGGGCGCTATTTGCAGGAAACCGCCTTGATTCGTCTGCGCAAACAGCTGAATAACTTTGAGCTGAGTCCGATTCATCGGCTGGACCGGGATACCGCCGGGGTTTTGATTTTTTGTGTAGACAAGCGTTATCGCGGTGCCTATCAGACCTTGTTCCAGACGCGGAATGTGCGCAAAACCTATGAGGCGATTGCCCCCTTCAGGGACCGTCTGGTATTTCCCTTGTTACGTGAGAGCCATATTCGCAAAAGTGCGCAGTATTTCAGCATGGAAGAGTCTGCCGAGGCACCCAATAGCCGTACCCGCATCAGTCTGTTGGGACATAACGGGAAGCTGGGCCATTATTTGCTTGAACCGCTTACCGGTAAAAAGCATCAGCTTCGGGTACATATGAATGGCTTGGGCATTCCCATTTGCAATGATGAGTTTTACCCCGCCATGTTGCCTGCCCGTGAAGAGGCCTGCTTTGACAGGCCCTTGCAGCTGCTGGCCCGTTCAATTGGCTTTACCGATCCGGTCACCGGGCAGGCTCGTTTTTTTGAAAGTCTGCGAACGCTGGAAATGTTGGCTGATATTAAAGAAACCGTCTTGGATTGAAAAGTTGTTTACTGGGGGGTTGTGTCAATAATGCCAAGATGATTGGCCACATTGCGTTCCAGAAAGAACTGGCGCGAGGGTAGTTCATTGACGCGGGTGCGATTGATAATCATGGTGCTGCTGCCGCCGCCATCCAGGTTCAGGGCATTGTTCACGTTTAGTTTTTTAAACAGGCGTGCCAGCTGGTTCAGGGAATATCCCTGAAAACCGGTTTTACGGCCTTCCACCACGACTAGATATAAATAGCGATTATTGTTACTTAAACCCACTGCCGTGCGTGGGTGTTGGCCACGGGCGTTTGATTGGCAGATTTTCTGGCTGCCGCGCGGGCAGATATAACGGCCATTTTTAAGGGTTTGCCAACCCGAGATAACCGTATGCCAGGCGGGATTATGGGCGGTTTTTCGATTGGGGGCCTCTATAAAACAGCGGTTGTCAATGGTACAGGCCAGAAAGGAATGGTGAGTGGTGTCATAACTGCCTGGCCAGCGGATGCCATGGCTGACATTCAAGCCTTGTGGCTTGTTTTTTTCATCAAAAAAAGCGCCGTTAATGGCGACGGTTGTTTTGTTGGGGAAAGCAAAATTGGACGTGGTTTGATTGGCCTGTTTGAGGGAGGTGCCGATTATCTGAATGCCCGGACAGTGAAGGTCTACCTTGGCAATATGAACCCGGTTCTGGTCTGCTGTTTCATATTGTATGCATGGGCTGACCAGGTCTTTTGCCTGCGCATGGGTGCAGAGCAACAGACCAAGTGCCAGAAAGAGGCGGAACAGGAACAACGGTGGCATAGTCAAGAAGATTGGCAACGTTCTATCCTGAGTGCGCTCCATAAGGCTAACCAGCAGGTGCCCAGCAGGACCAACCAGTAAATGACGGTGCCAACCCAGAACCGGGTATTGGATTGTTTACCATCCAGGACGCCAAGTACCTCGCCGGTATAGGGGTCCAGGAAGATGCTTTGGTTGTAAAGTCCGTTTACCTTGAATTTGAAATGGGCACTGCGATCGGGTGCCAGGTTTACTTTTGCACTGACCAGAATGGCATTGACGGGAAGATATTTGCGGGCTTCTTCGTAGAGGATTTGTGAAGGAATGGGATCCTGGTTTTGTGCGTCGACATAAAACCGGTCCTGGTAGGCCCAGGTATCGATATGTGTATTGTAGAAATTGGAAATGGCGTTGCAGGCCAGAATGGTGATAACCGGGATGAGAAGCAGGGCTATATAAAAATACCAGCGATAGCGCATGCCAGACGCGGTATATTTTTCTTGCCCTGAATGAAGGGGGGTTGGCGTTTGCATTTCAGTTTCTGAATTGACCATTTCCATTGTCTTTAGTGACGTGGGATGTCTGGTTTGGAATTCCATATGGAAAATGCTGGGGATGGATCCCTGTAACCGTTCAGCCTTGTGTAATTGTGATGATCCTTAGTGACTGAGTTTACTACCATTCAAAAACCCAAGGCAAGTAATGGTGCGAATGCTGGTAGTTCAGCCGTTAAAACCGGTTATTTGCATTAAAAATAAGATTGACTTTTTGATGATTAAGTGTATAAAACCCCCTGTATCCACCCGGTCAGGGGCAGATGCGTGGGGTTTATTGATTGCCAGAATTAGCAGTATTGTGCCTTGGCTACCTGGCGCCAGTGGTGCAAGAGGGGCTCGGTATAACCGCTAGGTTGTGTCAGTCCCTTGAAGATCAGGTCGCTGGCTGCCATGAAGGCGGGAGAGGTATCAAAGTTGCCAACCATGGGACGGTAAGCCGGATCACCTGCATTTTGTTTGTCAACCACGGCGGCCATGCGTTCAAGGGTGTTGCGTACCTGTTCTTCGGTCACAATGCCGTGACGCAGCCAGTTGGCAATGTGCTGGCTGGAAATGCGCAGGGTGGCCCGGTCTTCCATCAGGCCGATATCGTGGATATCGGGCACTTTGGAGCAACCGATTCCCTGGTCAACCCAACGTACCACATAACCCAGGATACCCTGGGCATTGTTGTCGAGTTCTTCCTGTTTCTCGGCATCGGTCCAGTGGGTGTTTTCAGCCACGGGGATGGTCAGGATGTTATCCAGATAATCGGTGGTGTCGCCTTCCAGGCTTTTCTGGACTTCTTTCACATTAATTTGATGGTAATGCAGGGCATGCAGGGTGGCAGCCGTGGGTGAGGGTACCCAGGCGGTATTGGCACCCGCTTTCAGGTGAGCGATTTTCTGTTCGATCATGGCGGCCATCAGGTCTGGCATGGCCCACATGCCTTTGCCGATTTGTGCCTTGCCAACCAGCCCGCAGGCCAGGCCGGTTTGTACATTGTTGCGCTCGTAAGCATCGATCCAGGCGGTTTTCTTGATGTCGCCTTTGCGGATCATGGGGCCGGCTTCCATGGAAGTATGGATTTCATCGCCAGTGCGGTCGAGGAAACCGGTATTGATGAAGGCGATGCGTTCTTTGGCTTCGAATACGCAGGCTTTCAGGTTGACGCTGGTACGGCGTTCTTCGTCCATAACACCCATTTTGATGGTGTTGGGTGCCAGGCCCAGCAACTGCTCGGTACGGTTGAACAGCTTGTTGGCGAAAGCGACTTCATCGGGGCCATGCATTTTGGGCTTCACGATATAGATGGAGCCGGTGCGTGAGTTACCGCCTTCACGCTTGATATCGTGGATAGCCACCAGACTGGTGATGACGGCATCCATAATGCCCTCGGGCACTTCATTGCCTTGTTCATCAAGGATTGCCGGGTTGGTCATGAGATGACCCACATTGCGGATGAACATCATGGAGCGGCCGGGCAATGTTTGGGTTTGGCCGGATTTGCCGGTAAAGACACGGTCTGGGTTCAGTACCCGGGTAAAGGTTTTGCCGTTTTTGGTAATTTCTTCGGCTAAGGTGCCATCCATTAAGCCCAGCCAGTTGCTGTAGGCCAATACCTTGTCATCGGCATCAACGGCGGCGATCGAGTCTTCGCAGTCGATAATTGAGCTTAATGCGGCTTCCAGCAGCAGGTCTTTGACACCGGCCGGATCTTGTTTGCCGATGGGGTGGTTGCGATCAATCTGGATTTCAAAATGCAGGCCGTTATGTCTCAGGATGATGGCCTCAGGGTTGGAGGCATCGCCACGGTAGCCCAGGAAGCAATCGGGATTGGCCAGTCCGGTTTGGCTGCCATCGTTAAGGGTGGCATTGAAGGTACCGTTTTCTGCACTGTACTGCGTAACCGCTTTGTGTGAACCCTTGGCCAGGGGAATGCTTTGGTCCAGGAAGTCGCGGCCGTAGGCAATCACTTTTTCGCCACGCACCGGATTGTAGCCGCCTTCGCGGCTGGCGCCGTTTTCTTCGCTGATGGCATCGGTGCCATACAGGGCGTCATACAGGCTGCCCCAGCGCGCATTGGCGGCATTCAGGGCATAGCGGACATTGGTAATGGGAACCACCAGCTGCGGGCCACCCTGGTCGGAAATGTCGTAATCAATATTGGACGTACTGACCTTGAAATCGGCCGGTACGGTTTTCAGGTAACCGATTTCTTTCAGAAACGCCTTATAAGCGGGCATATCTTTAACAGGGCCGGGGTTTTGGCGGTACCAGCTGTCAAATTCGGCCTGGATGCGGTCGCGCTCGGCAAGCAGTGCCTTGTTTTCGGGGGCCAGGTCGTGAATCAGGGTATCAAAGCCTTGCCAGAAAGCCTCGGGGTCTACACCGGTTCCGGGCAGTGCTCGGGTATCAATAAATTCTTTAAGTACCGTGGCAACTTGCAAACGGTGGCATTGGATTCGGTTGGTCATGTTTGGCTCCATCAATATGATTCACGAGTATAGTTGGATAATGTGTTAATGCTATTATGACGCGATGCAGTATAAGCCTCAAGGTGCCTGGGGTAAACACAGTTTTTACTTTTAGTAAAAAACAATATTTATTTTGAGTATATAAACGGAAACATTGGTTTATGCAAAACCTGTTCAATCATTATTCTGAAAGGGCCTTGCTGGTCGAAGGCGTGGCCGGTAGCGGGAAATCCACCCTGATTGCGGAAGAGGCCAGGCACTGTGTGTCCGGTGCCCCGACATTGCTAATGACTTTCAGCCGCGCCGGGCGCGATGTGTTAAGTGCTTATATGCAAAAACGGGGACTGGTTTCGGCTGAACAACCCAATCTGACCATTAGCACGATTGATGGTTTGGCGCATCAGCTGTTGCGCCGGTTGGGGGATGAACGCTATGTATTGGACCGCGATGCCGTTGTGCGGGACTTGTTGCCGCAACTGGTTGAAGAGGCTTGTGAAGAAGGTTTTGACTGGGCATTCACGGCACCGCAGATTAATGAAGAACATATGAACGCCCTGATGGCGGATCTGGATTTTTTCCGTGCCTCCAGGGCCTGGGAAGCCGAGTCTGCCGACGATTGCGAATTCATTTGCGAAGGCAAGCTTAATTTTGATTACCGTTTTGTGCGCCGCGTTTTTTATGCTTATGACTCCTACCGGGCTCATTGGCCCGGGCCCGAGGCCGGCACGGAAAGCCTTCTGCTTGACCCTTACGTGGCGCCAGCCCAAAGAACCGGGGTGTTTGGGTTTCGGCTTATTTCCGAGGCGGTGTTTGACTTGCTGGAACGGCTGGAATCTGAAAGCCTGGATGATCGCTATATGGGTGGCTACCGGTTTGTGTTTATTGATGAGTTTCACGACACGACCCCCTTGCAACTGGCGTTCCTGTTCCGGATATTAAGTCCACAGGCCCGCATTCTGGCGGTTGGTGATCGTATGCAGAATATTTTTGCCTGGCGCGGTACCGATACCGATGCGGTGTTCAATACCTATGTCCAGCATTATTCAGCCCGTATTATCCATTCCCTGCAAACTTACCGTTTTGGCGCTGGCCTGGCCGAGTTGGCCAGCAAGCTGACGGGCCGGCAATTGCAGTCAATGGCCAAACATAAAACCGGTATCACGACGGTAAAGGGTCCTATGGCTAATTTGTTGCCACATATCAACCCGGCCCGGTTATCGCATCTGGCAGTGGTTTGCCGCCATGGGGCAGACAGGGTCAGTGCCGCTTTTGAGCTGTTCAACAGTAGCGACAGCAGTCTTGCCTTGGCCTATCCGCTGGTCAATACGTTTGCCGCCAGTATGCTGGTCTATTTATATTCGGTACGATTTCCACGGCTTGCGCCCATGATTAAAAAAATGGATGAGTCGGTACTGCAGTTTTTAAGCCTGCCACATTGTCTGCTGGATGAGCAGGCCAAGCATGAAATTGCCCATAAGGCGACACCGGGTAGTTTGCGCATGTATCTGGATTTGCATTTGCGGGGTGGTTCGGTCAGGGGAGAAGCCTTTTCCGATGACATGAAAAACGCCCTGCAATGGTGGCTGGAACAAAAAGACCCGAAAACCGGGCTGGTGGCAGAATTGGAAACGTTTGCCCGCATGTCGGGAGTGTTCAGCCTTGGGGCCAGTCAGCACCGGGTGCTGGAACAGACGGCCTGCTGTTCATGGCAGGGCTTGCTGCAGTTTTTGTCTAACCGGCAGGCAAGCATTGAGCAATGGCCAGCCCTGTATGCCCGGCTTCTGGCAAGCTGGAAAACACGTGGTGGCATCCGGTTTTATACCGTTAGTGAAGCCAAGGGACGCGAATTTGATGAGGTGCTGGTTTATAACGCTGGCCTGGGCGGATTTTGTACCCGGGGCAGTGATGATGCGATAGAACGCAACCGTTTTTACGTGGCGATTACCCGCGCAAAAAAATCGCTGTTTCTGTTAGCCGGCTAGCTAAAGTCAACAGCGATCTTTATAGCGGTTGCACAGGCAACCTGTACTCAATGACAGTGTTTATTGGTCAACGAAAGCGCGTTCAACCACATAGGCACCCGGTTTGGAAGTGCTGCCTTCGTTAAAGCCGCGTTTTTCCAGAATGGGTTTAAGGTCGCGCAGCAGGCCCGGGCTGCCGCAGATCATGATGCGATCTTCTTCGGGGTTGAGTTCAGGGACATTCAGGTCGGTGAACAGTTTGCCGTTTTCGATAAGATCGGTAATGCGACCCTGGTTTTCAAAGGGTTCGCGGGTAACCGTGGGATAATATTTAAGCTGATTGGTGACCATTTCGCCCAAGAATTCGTTGTTGGGCAATTCATTGGTGAAATAATCGCGATAGCACAACTCGTTAACGAAACGTACCCCGTGCACCAGAATGACCTCGTCAAAACGCTCATAGGTTTCGGGGTCGCGCATGATGCTCAGGAAGGGTGCCAGGCCGGTACCGGTTGACAGCATGTACAGGCGTTTACCGGGCAGGAGGTAATCGATGAGCAGGGTGCCGGTAGGCTTGCGGCCGATAATGATATTGTCACCAACCTTGATGTGTTGCAGGCGGGAAGTCAGCGGGCCATCGGGGACCTTGATGCTAAGGAATTCGAGATGCTCTTCGTAGTTGGGGCTGGCTATACTGTAGGCACGCAGCAGCGGTTTACCATTAACCGGTAAACCGATCATGGTGAAATGGCCATTATTGAAACGAAGGGCCTGGTCCCGGGTGGTGGTGAAACTGAAAAGACGATCTGTCCAGTGGTGGACACTTAATACTTTGCCTTCAAGAAAAGCAGCAGCCATAAACGATTGACCTGTTGTGTTATTTAAAAAGAATTTATCATTCTACAAAAGAAAGCAAAATAATTTCTTGAATATAATCAAACAATCTTCTTTTAATTAATCAAAAAGCAGTAAATTACTATTAAATTCGTTTTTTTCAGGTTAAATCCGCTTTTTTCTAATTATTCAGTAATAAGTTTATAAATAGCTTGTCTATTGCGTGTGGCAGGGAGTCTACAAATATGATTATGAAATCATTTTCCAGAAAAATCTGGCAATGGAGTGCTGGTTCGCTGCTTGCCGTGTCGGTGTCGGCAACGGCATACGCACAGGATGTGATCCGCATTGGTGAAATCAACAGTTATAAAACTATTCCGGCCTTTTTGGAGCCGTACAAGAAAGGGATAGATCTTGCCGTAGAGCAAATCAACCAAGCGGGTGGACTGAATGGTAAACAAGTGGAAGTCCTGATTCGTGATGATGCGGGCAACCAGGGCAATGCCATCCGCGAGGCCCAGCAACTGTTAACGCGCGACAGGGTGGATGTATTAACCGGCAGCTTCCTGTCGAATATCGGGCTGGCACTGGCCGATTTTGCCAAACAGAAAAAAGTGTTCTTCCTGGCCGGAGAGCCGTTAACGGACAAAATCGTTTGGGAAAACGGTAATCGATATACCTACCGCCTGCGTGACTCCACTTATATGAAGGTGGCCATGCTGATTCCCGAAGCGGTCAAAATGAATAAAAAACGCTGGGCCCTGGTGTACCCCAATTACGAGTATGGGCAGTCTGCCATCGAGTCGTTCAAGAAATTGCTGAAAGCGCAGCAACCCGATGTGGAGTTTGTGGCCGAGCAGGCCGTGACCCTGAACAAGATTGACGCGGGTAACGTGGTGCAGGCCCTGGCCGATGCCAAACCCGATGCGCTGTTCAACGTATTGTTCAGCACCGACCTGACCAAATTCGTGCGGGCCGGCAAAACCCGCCAGTTTTTTGACGACCTGCCGGTGGTCAGCCTGTTAACGGGTGAGCCCGAGTACCTGGATCCCCTGGGTGAAGATACGCCTAAAGGCTGGTTCGTGACCGGCTACCCTTGGTATGCGATTGATACGCCCGAACATAATGTTTTCCTGAAAGCTTACCAGGACAAGTTCAACGATTACCCGCGTGCCGGTTCCATTGTGGGTTATGCCATGATTATGTCACTGGCCGAAGGCATCAAGGTGGCCGGTTCCACCGATACCGAAGCCCTGATCAAGGCCTTTAAGGGCCTGAAAGTGCAAACGCCGTTTGGTGAAATCATGTACCGTGACATCGACAACCAGTCCACGATGGGTGCCTATGTAGGTACGCTGGATGTCAAGGACGGCAAGGGCATCATGACGGATATCCGCTATGTGGATGGTAAAGATGTGCAGCCTTCCGATGAGGAAGTGAAAAAAATGCGTTCGGCTGAATAAGTCACAATGGAAGTCTCGGGTTTAATTGTTCAGCTGCTGAACGGTCTGGCGGGAACCTCATCCCTGTTTATGGTTGCTGCCGGGCTGTCATTGATTTTCGGGGTCACCCGGATTATCAATTTCGCCCATGGGTCCCTGTATATGCTGGGCATTTATATTGCCTATTCGCTTACCTCATGGCTGGGTGGCACGGTACTGGGGTTCTGGGGGGGGCTGCTGGCGGCCGGCCTGATGGTGGCCGTACTGGGTGTACTTATTGAGATTTTTCTGCTCAGACGCATCTACCGTGCGCCCGAGCTGTTCCAGTTGCTGGCCACTTTTGCCCTGGTGCTGATTGCCAGTGACGCGGTCCATTGGTTATGGGGGCCTGAAGACTTGCTGGGCATGCAGGCACCGGGGCTGGAAGGCGCCATACCGGTGTTGGGACGCATGTTTCCAACGTATAACATTTTCCTGATTATTATTGGCCCCCTGGTCTTGCTGTTATTGTGGTGGTTGCTAAACCGTACCCGCTGGGGCACGTTTGTGCGGGCGGCGACCCAGGACAAGGAAATGCTGGGGGCGCTGGGTGTTAACCAGGCCTGGCTGTTTACCAGCGTGTTTGCACTGGGTTCTTTTCTGGCCGGTCTGGGTGGTGCGCTTGAATTGCCCAATGAACCCGCCAGCCTGGGTCTGGACATGCGTATTATTGGCGATGCCTTTGCCGTGGTGGTGGTGGGGGGCATGGGCTCCATTACCGGTGCTTTTCTGGCGGCGTTGCTGATTACCGAAATGAAAGCCATCTGTATCTGGCTGGGGACGGTACAGCTGGCGGGCCTGCAGATTGAGTTTTCCCAGCTCACGATGGTGGTTGAGTTCCTGATTATGGCACTGGTACTGGTGTTCAGGCCGTGGGGCCTGCTGGGCAGGGAACAGGCCGCTTCGCGCAATTCAGCTCCCATCGAGGCACCCATTCGCCCGGCTGGCCGCTTCCTTCAAATAGCCGCGTGCCTGACCTTGCTGTTACTGGCGGGGGTGCCGCTGCTGGAAGACAGGTTTCCCTATCTGATGATCCTGACGCAGGATGCCCTGATTGCCGTGCTGTTTGCCACCAGCCTGCATTTTATTACCGGGCCGGCTGGCATGCATACCTTTGGCCATGCCGCTTATTTTGGCCTTGGGGCTTATGCCGCCGCCCTGCTGATGCAAAAAGCGGGCCTTCCCCTGATAGCAACCCTGTTCATCGCCCCCCTGTTTGCTGCTTTGGGGGCTTTGGTGTATGGCTGGTTCTGTGTGCGTCTTAGCGGTATTTACCTGGCCATGCTGACCCTGGCGTTTGCGCAAATTACCTGGTCAGTCGTGTTCCAGTGGGACAGTTTTACCGGCGGTTCCAATGGCCTTATCGGGATCTGGCCGCCAGAATGGTTAAGCAGCCCGCAGTCCTACTATTACTTCACTCTCATCATCGTTGCGGGCAGTGTGCTGCTCTTGCGTCGTTTGCTGTTTTCTCCGTTTGGTTATGCCATGCGGGCCGGGCGCGATTCGGTATTGCGCAGTGATGCGATTGGCATTAACGTGAAACAAACCCAATGGCTGGCCTTTGTGATCGCCGGCCTGTTTGCCGGCCTGGCAGGGGTGCTGTATGTGTATTCCAAAGGCAGTGTTTCTCCTGAAGAATTGC
>CAZPNE010000044.1:0-11717 GCA_964588255.1 uncultured Advenella sp.
GGTCAAACCAGAAACAATCCACATTCATTTTGGGAACCCGTTTCAGGGCCTTGCCATTATGGTCAGAACCCTTCACAAAACCGTGCTGCTTGCGCAGGATATTACGCAGGCGGGCCAGTAAGGCATCGTTACGGGCCTGTGACAAATCACCGGCCCGCAAGCTTAAAGGATCGGTTTTTCCACCCGCTCCGCCACACATGACCAGGGGGGTCTTACGCTGACGACAGGCAAGCACCATGGCAATCTTGGCCGACACCTGGTCGGTGCAGTCAATAAAAACATCAGGACGCCTGCCATCCAGCAAACCATCAATATTGGTGGCATCCACAAAATCATCAAACGGATATACCTGACATTCAGGATTAATGCCTGCCACCCGCTCTGCCATCGCCTGTACCTTGGCCATGCCCATGGTTTGGCTTAAGGCATGAATCTGCCGGTTTACATTGGACTCGGCCACATGATCCAAATCGGCCAGCGTGAGATGGCCAACACCGGAACGGGCCAAAGCCTCGACCACCCAGGAACCGACACCGCCGATACCAGCCACCATAACATGAGCACTGGCAAGGGTCTGCGTTGCTTTTTCACCATATAGCCGGCGCAAGCCGCCAAAGCGACGCTCATTATTACTTTCCTGCATACTCATTTGTGTCTCTTTTGTCCTATACTGAAGTCAGGCTATTTTAACTTACATTTTTAAATCGAATACAAAGTGAAGACTCCTCTTCCTACTGCCTTGCACAAGGCTATTGAACATATCCAGAAATTCCGCCTGTGGACCGATGAAGAACGCGAACTGTCCATGTTGCAAACGCTTGCCGAACATCCGTCCCCCGAAGAAATCTGGGTGTTTGGTTACGGTTCCTTAATCTGGCGCCCCGAATTCAACTTTCAGGAAGATCGCCTGGCCACGCTGCAGGGCTATCACCGCTCACTCTGCCTGTGGTCCAGTGTCAACCGGGGTACCCCCGAGCAGCCGGGCCTGGTTTTCGGTCTTGATGTTGGCGGCACCTGCCAGGGCAAGGTCTATAAACTGCATGATGATAATATTCATGAACAGTTCCGCCTGCTCTGGAAACGCGAAATGCCGTCTGGGGCGTATATTCCCAAGTGGATCCGGTGTGAAACCATGATGGGCCCCATCACCGCGCTTGCCTTCGTCATGGACATCAACAGCCATGCCTACGTACAGGATCTTACCCGGGACGAAACCCTGGATATCGTTCTTAACGCCAGTGGCTCTTGTGGCCCCTGCCCCGAATATGTGCTGGAAACCGCCAATGCCCTGGCCCAGGCCAGCATCAATGATGAAAACCTGTTTGAACTGGCCGAACTTATTAAGCAACGCATTGCCAAACAGCAAACACGGTGACTGCCGTGCTGTAAACTAACCCTTTTACGTATCCATTTCACTGCCATGTCTATTGCCGATTTGCGCCAAAAGTACGAAAGAAACGTTTTACTCGAATCCCAGCTGGCCTCCGACCCCATAACCCAGTTTTCAAACTGGTTTGAAGAGGCGCGCCAGGGGGAAATCCTCGAGCCCAATGCCATGATCGTTTCCACGGTTTCGGCAGAAGGCAAGCCATCTTCCCGCACCGTCCTGTTAAAGGGTTTTGACCAAGAGGGCCTGGTGTTTTTCACCAGCTACGAATCCCGCAAAGGCAAAGACTTAAGCGGCAACCCCAATATCAGTGCCCTTTTCTGCTGGCTTCCCCTTCAAAGGCAGGTCCATATCAACGGTCATGTCGTCAAGCTGTCCGAAGAGGCATCCACCGAGTATTTCAACAACCGCCCCGAAGATTCACGCATTGGCGCCTGGGCTTCCATTCAAAGCCAGCCCATTACCCGTGCAGAACTCGAGGTCCGGGAACTGCATTTCAAGGAAAAATTCGGCAGTGATATTCCCAAGCCCCCTTACTGGGGCGGGTATTTAATCGTTCCTGAAACCATCGAATTCTGGCAAGGCCGGCCTTCACGCCTGCACGACCGCATCAAATATAGCAAAGACAATAATGGAAACTGGACCTTCACCCGGCTATCGCCCTGAAATTCCGCTTTTCTTCTGATTCACAAGGTTTACCCATGAGCTTACGCGCTCCCGATTTTGATTCTCCGGCATTTAGAACGGCATTGGGCCGCTTTGCCACTGGCGTTACCATCGTCACCACCACTCACCCCGACACCGGCAAGCCGGTTGGATTAACCGTCAGTTCGTTCAATTCGGTATCGCTTAATCCACCACTGGTGCTGTGGAGCCTGACCCAGGAATCCACCAATATCAAGGTATTTGAACAAACCGAACGTTATATCATTCACGTACTGGCCGCCGAACAGCTTGAACTGGCCCGCCGCTTTTCCAAAGGTGCTGCGGAAGAACGCTTTGCCGGTGCCCATTACACCCTGAATGAATATGGCGTACCCAAATTGGCCAACGAATGCTGCGCCGCCTGGTTTGAGTGCTACAGCCGCAACCGTTACCACGAAGGCGATCACATGATCCTGATAGGTGAAGTGGAACGCTGCGGTCACACCCATAGCTTGCCTCTGGTTTACCATGCCGGCAGTTTCGACCTGACCCCGCAAGCCATTCTCAACAAGGAGTGACCATGAGTGTGGATATTGAATGCATTGTGATTGGTGCTGGTGTGGTGGGCCTTGCCACGGCCCGTAAACTGGCCATGGCCGGCAAGGAAGTATTGCTGGTTGAAGCCGAGGAAGCCATTGGCATGGGCATCAGCTCACGCAACTCGGAAGTCATCCATGCCGGTATTTATTATCCCACCAACAGTCTGAAAGCCCGCTTATGCGTACAGGGCAAAGAACGGCTGTACCGTTATTGCGAAGAACGCGGTATTGCTTACCAGCGTATTGGCAAGCTGCTGGTGGCCACTTCAAGCGAACAGCTGCACCAGCTGGACAAAATACAGGTCCAGGCAAAGGCCAACCAGGTTAATGACCTGCAAAGGCTGAACCGGCAAGAGGTCCTGGCCCTGGAACCCAACCTGCACTGTGAGGCGGCACTGTTGTCACCTTCCACCGGCATTATCGACAGCCACGGCCTGATGCTGGCCTTGCAAGGCGACCTTGAAAATCATGGTGGGCAATGCGTGTTTCATACCCCGCTGGAAAGCGTGGTAATAGAAGAAGATGGCACATTCAGCTGCACCTTTGGTGGTGCCGAAGCCATGAACCTGCGTTGCAGCACCCTGGTTAATGCGGCCGGCCTGCACGCCCCCAGCCTGGCACGCCAGTTCAAAGGGCTGAACCCGGCGTTTATCCCCCCCGAGTATTATTGCAAGGGCAATTACTTTACGTTAAGCGGCAAGGCCCCTTTTTCCCATCTCATTTACCCCATGCCCAATGAGTCTGGTCTGGGCGTCCACCTAACGCTGGACTTGGGTGGACAAGCCAAATTTGGCCCCGATACCGAATGGATCACTGACGAAGACTATACCGTCAACCCTGCCAGGGCTCAACAATTCTATGCAGCCGTGCGCAGTTACTGGCCCGAGCTGGCCGATGGCAGCCTTGAGCCCGGTTATGCCGGCCTTCGCCCGAAAATCGTGTCCCGCGATGAAGCCGCTGCCGACTTCATGATCTCGACCCCCGCCCAACACGGGATTGCCAATCTGGTTAACCTGTTTGGCATAGAATCACCCGGCCTGACCGCCTGCCTGGCCCTGGCAGATGAAGTCTGGCAAGCACTTAACCCATCATCCCATTAAAATGCAAAAAGACTACATCCTTACCGTTTCCTGTCCCGACCGTACCGGCATTGTGCATGCCATTTCCGGCCTCCTGCTTGAACTGAATGGCAATATTCTGGATTCGCAACAATTTGGTGATGAAGAAACCCGTCAGTTTTTCCTGCGCGTTCATTTTTCACTGGAAACCGCAGAAAGCCTTGAAAGCCTTAAACAAAAGTTCACCCCGCTGGGTGAACAGTTCCACATGAACTGGAACCTGTACAGAGCCCAACAAAAAGCCCGTGTCCTGATCATGGTCAGCAAACAGGGGCATTGCCTGAATGACCTGCTGTTCCGCGCCCACCACGGCTCATTGCCGGTGGATATCGTGGGCATCGGCTCCAATCACCGTGACTACGAATCCCTGGCGGCCTCTTACGGCATCCCCTTCCATTACCTGCCCATTACGCCCGACACCAAAGCTGAGCAAGAGCAGCAAATCATCCAGCTGGTGGAAGACCTGAACGTGGACCTGGTGGTACTGGCCCGCTACATGCAGATATTATCCAACCATTTATGCCAGGCCCTGCAAGGACGTGCCATTAACATTCACCACAGCTTCCTGCCCAGCTTCAAAGGCGCACGGCCTTATCACCAGGCCCATGCCCGCGGCGTAAAAATCATTGGCGCTACCGCCCATTACGTAACGGCCGACTTGGATGAAGGACCGATTATCGAACAGGATATCCAATACGTTGACCACACCATGACCGCTGATGACCTGACCCAGGTTGGCAGTGATACCGAATCGCTGGTCCTGTCACGCGCGGTAAAACACCATGTTGAGCATCGTATTTTGCTCAACGGCCACAAAACCGTCATCTTCAAATAAAACCTTACCCGGCCGGGCTTTAGTCCGGCTGTTGTGCCTGCGTTACCAGCCATTGCTCAAACAGGCCCAATGCCTCCGAAACATTCCGGTCATCGGGATAACCAAAATAATATGACTTGTCTACTGGCAATACAGCAGATACAGGCATCACAAAACGCCCGCTCTTGATATGCTCCCTGGCAATAAAGGCGGGAAACAAACCCATTCCCAAACCGGCATCCACTGCAGCCAGTAACATACTGAAGACTTCATATCTGGGGCCTGCCAGTATGTGTGGATCACAGTCATAATGGTTATACTCGTACCATTGCATCCATGCATCGGGCCGCGTCATCATGTGCAGGTGAGTCATTTCCGCCAATGCCCTCACCCCTTTGTTTTTAACCCGGGCCAGCAGCTGCGACGAACACACCGGAATCAGCTCCTGCTCGTAAAACAGACGAATGCTATGGGTATTGTTCCAGGGTTGCTCGGCATGATAAATGGCCGCATCCACCGGATAATCCTTGAATAGAAAAGGGGCGGTCTTGATGGAAAGACTGATGGCAATATCGGGATAGCGTCGCTGGAAACCAGCCAGCCGGGGAATCAGCCAGGTAGTGGCCAACGTGGGCACAGTGCCAATATGCAGGCTGCGACCAATACCCGCGCGGCTGATCAGGCCGAACGTATCTTTTTGCAACTGCTCCAGATGATGCCGGACCCTTGCCGCATATTCGGCACCATGATCGGTCAGCACAATCCGGCGCCGCACCCGGGTAAACAACGCTACCCCCAGACGCGCCTCCAGCCCGGCAACCTGCCTGAACACGGCACTGTGCGTGAGCGACAATTCCTCGGCGGCCCGGGAAAAAGATCCCAGCCGAGCAGAGGCTTCAAATGCCTGCAAGGCCCCCAGATTGGGTACTCCTTTACGCATGTTCCTTCCTTTCCAATGGCTTTAAGTGACTATATTGCACCATATTGTGCGTTTTTATCAATTGCCATGTGAGTAAATGGCACATAAAATATATCTCACTACATTGTAAAACCATAAAATCATTACTTTTCAGGAGTCAATACCATGTCTTCAAATCCTTCTTTCCACTGGGACGATCCTTTATTGCTTAACGAACAGTTAAGCGATGAAGAGCGCATGATTCGTGACGCCGCCAACGCCTACTGCCAGGACAAACTGGCTCCCCGCGTACTGGAAGCCTTCCGTCATGAAAAAACCGATCCTTCCATTTTCAGGGAAATGGGTGAACTGGGCCTGTTAGGGGTGACGATCCCGGTTGAATACGGTGGCTCAGGCCTGAACTACGTTTCTTACGGCTTGGTTGCCCGTGAAGTAGAGCGTATTGACTCTGGCTACCGCTCCATGATGAGCGTGCAGTCTTCTTTGGTTATGGTGCCTATCAATGAATTTGGCAGCGAAGCCCAGAAAAAGAAATACCTGCCCAAGCTGGCTACTGGTGAATGGATTGGCTGCTTTGGCTTAACCGAACCCAACCATGGCTCCGACCCCGATGGCATGGAAACCCGCGCTAAAAAAACTGAAAATGGTTACAGCCTGAGCGGCAATAAAATGTGGATTACCAACTCCCCCATTGCCGATGTATTCGTTGTCTGGGCCCGTTGTACAGGCGGTGAGTTTGATGGCAAAATCCGCGGCTTCATTCTTGAAAAAGGCATGAAAGGTTTAAGCGCCCCCGCCATTCATGGCAAAGTGGGCCTGCGCTCCTCCATTACCGGTGAAATCGTGATGGATGAAGTAGAAATTCCAGACGACCAGATGCTGCCTGGCGTTAGCGGCCTGCGTGGTCCTTTCACTTGCCTGAACTCTGCCCGTTTTGGCATTGCCTGGGGCGCACTGGGTGCGGCAGAAGCCTGCTGGCATACGGCTCGCCAGTACACAATGGATCGCAAGCAATTTGGCCGTCCACTGGCACAAAACCAGCTGATCCAGAAAAAACTGGCCGACATGCAGACCGAAATCACTATGGCCCTGCAAGGCTGCCTGCGTTTGGGTCGTATGAAAGACGAAGGCACGGCTGCCGTTGAAATTACCTCTATCATGAAACGCAACTCTTGCGGCAAGGCATTGGACATTGCCCGACTGGCCCGTGACATGCTGGGTGGCAACGGTATTTCCGACGAGTTCGGTGTGGCCCGCCACCTGGTCAACCTTGAAGTGGTTAATACTTATGAAGGCACCCATGACGTTCACGCCCTGATTCTGGGTCGCGCGCAAACCGGTTTGCAAGCCTTTTATTGATCCACGAAACATGCGGGCCTGACAACAGGCACGCATGTTATCTGTAGCAATAACACCCAATAAAAAAAGACTGAACCTGGGATTCCCCCGTTTCAGTCTTTTTGCTTCTGGCTTGCCATCGCCATATTGCCAGCTAGCCTCAAAATATTTACCCGGTTACTTGATAACCGGTCAGCCCTGGCTTCAGGACTCATTTTTTTCCTGCACTGAAATATCAAACAAATTGGTGGCATCCAGTTCAAGAACGGTTTCCCCCTTCTGGTTGGTGACTTCCCAGCTCCAGAGGATTATGCCAATACCGGGACGTGAATTGGACTCACGCTTGGCTTTAATAATGCCTTTCCAGAACAAATCATCGCCAGGACGCACCGGTTTAAGCCATTTCACGTAATCCAGGCCCGGAGAGGCAAACGACTCGGATTCTCCGAGAACGGCATCAACCGCCATTTTCATCGCCATGCCACAGGTATGCCAGCCACTGGCAATTAATCCACCCCAATGACTGTCTGTCGCTTTTTCAGGATTAATATGAAACCATTGTGGATCATAGGCTTTGGCAAAAGCAAGAATTTCTTCCTGAGTAACATGCCTGGGTCCCTGTTCAAATACCTGACCTGGCTTGAAATCTTCAAATTTCATTTCATCAACCCTAATTTTTTTACGTTGCCATTAGAAATAATTATTATTTCTAATAGACTTATAGTTATAAACGATTTAACAAGAAAATAGGGCAAAAATGTCACCCGATCACTATTTACGGGAGCCGGTAATGACAGACAATTCAAACCCTTTATGTCAGGCTATATGACCCAATCCCATTTGAGCCCAGCCCTCAAAACCAACAATCCGCACTGTTGAAGAAACAATGTCTTATCGTTATTAATACCATTTTACTGCGGCGCACAAAAATTAATCAATCCCATCATAAATATATTCTTGATTTTTTGCTAATCAGCGTCTAAGTGACATTTTATACCGTGGCTCAGGCTTTATTTCCATTTGGAAAAAAACGACGCCAAAGGGGTGATGCATTGCAATATCGAAGATTGCCTATGTTGGATATTGATAAGAAAAGGTTACCCCAAAGCCTGCAACAATTTGTTGGCAGACTTTGGGCTACAAAACCACGACAAGCGGTTACCAGCTTCGGATACTACCCGTATCGACATGCACAAACTGGCTTTTGGCGTAATACCCTACCCCACCAGCCCGCAAGGACAATGCCGCATCACGCAACTCGTCAAGCGGTACACCCGGCATGCGGATATCCAGTGCCCTGCCTTGCATATGCAGGCTTTTCTTGGCCACACCCCCCCCCCGGGTCGTACGCAAGCGCTCGTTGGTATGCGGATCGCGGTAACCGGAAATAATTTGGTAGGGGATATCGGTACGCAAAGCTACCTTGATACCATTAAGAATATCGTAAAGAGCAGGATCCATAATACCGACGGTACCTGAATAATGATCGCGCAGGAAACGGTTCAGGCGGGTAAGCGCCGAATTGACATATTGATTGCCCAAACGATAAACCACCGACAGTTTTTCATTGGTATGCGTATGATCCAAGGCAAGCAGATGATTTTTTGAGCCCAGTGATAAACTGGCATTGACAGATGGGGCGATTGAAAATACGGCACCTGTTAGCGCCAGTTTACGGGTTGTTCGCAAAAACTGGCGCCGAGTATGAGGTGTATGCAACAACATGCTATACATTCTCCTGAAAATTTTAAGGAATTGACGCAAACGACGGCCGTGCGGCCTGTTGTTGCGTATGACGCAGAAGAGCCTGGTTCAGCAGTTTGTCCTGTCCGTAGATATCAGGGAAGAAGTACGTTTTATTATTTTTCACGACGACGGTACTATATGCCAGAACAACAGGAATCGGCTCGTTCAATTTCATTGTATTCGATTTTCTGGCGTCCATTGCCGATTTGATGCGTGCAGCGGTCCATTCGGGCTGGTCAACCAATATAAACTGCGCCAGCTCAACCGGCTCCTCGACACGAATACAGCCATGGCTGAAATCACGGCGGGCTCGATCAAACAACCCGACCGACGGGGTATGGTGCAAGAAAATACTCATATTATTGGGAAAAATGAATTTAACATCTCCCAAGGCATTTTGTGGTCCGGGGCGCTGGCGGATACGCGCCTTGCCAGCCAATACCGCGCTCATGTTTGCCTCACTGACTGCGGTTGACACACTGTTGCCCACCACAAACTCCATCCCCTGGCGACTTAAATAACCAGGATCCCTGCGCAAGCGTGGAATGGTTTCACTACGCGCAATGGAATAGGGAATATTCCAATACGGGCTGAATTCAATAAACTTCATTTCGCCATCAAACAGAGGGGTGCTGGTATTGAACGCCTTGCCCACAATGACTTTCATTTCAATTTGAGGTTCTACCTTGCCGCTATTGACGGTATAACCCCGCAAAATAAATTCGGGTACATTAACCACAATCATGCGAGGATTTGTGGTTAGCGGTGTCCAGCGTAAGCGCTCAAGATTAACTTCAATTTGCCTGACGCGCTGTGCTGGCGTTACCGACAGCTGGGCCAGCGTGCCTTTGCCAATTACCCCGTCCTGCGCCAGCCCGTGCCGCTCCTGAAAGTTTTTAATGCCTTGTTCCAGCCTGGCATCGTAAACAGCCGGTACTACAGCCCCCGCAGAGAGGTCTCCCAAGGCCTCAAGTCGTGCCTGCACACCCGCCAGACCCGCATACGGCTGCCCGAGTTTCAGGCTATTACCCTTAATGGCTGGCAACGGTGTTTGCCATGCCGGGCTATCAACCAGGGTTTTATAGTGAGCCAAAACCTTGAGCAAGCTGCCATACATAGGGATGGGGCTGGTAATGGTTTGAGGTAGGCTGGCTAAATTGCCCTGTTGCAAGGCCGTTTGCAGCAAGGCGTCCGCCTGTGCATCGGTAATAGGCGTCCGGTTGAATTTCTGTTTAACACTGGCCGGATCAACCCGTCCATTTTTAAGCTCTTTGACATAAGTCCGCATGACCTGGCTAATGCGATTATTCAGTTGAGCGACCTGTTCGGCACTTAATTGCCCGTGATTGGCCTGCGCCAGTGACTGCCTCAGGCTTTCTGTGGGGTAATCGGCCGGATTCAGCCCCTGAAGCCCGGCTTGTTCGAGCAACACAATCGCTTGCTGTGTTTGTTTAAGCGGCTGATTGCCAGCAAACCAGGACAATGGCATTATTGGCGCAGAGATAGCAAGGGCACTTTCAGGTACCTTGCCAAAAACCGGCGGCTGTTCCAGAAAAAGCACGGGCTTTTCAGGCACGACAAGCACAGGCACATTGGCCGCGACATGGGTGCTTGCACCTGCAGCCAATAAGGCTGCCAACAAGATTTTATGGATTTTCATAGCCACCTCCTGAATCTGTTTTTTATAAATGTTTCGCAAAAAACGAAATTGTTCTAAGGCGTGCCAATTCGGTTGCCGCTTTATCGTAAGAACTGCGCTGGTCACAGCCAAAGCCGTGATCAACATCCGCATATACAAACATCTCAACACCCGGCTGAGCCTTGCGGATAAGCTCGATATCACTGGCAGGAATGGATTTATCCCGTTCGCCAAAATGCATTTGCACCGGCACCGCCGTTTGCTCATTGGCAACCTGGGCAATACCACCTCCATACCAACATGACGCAGCGCTTACACGGGCATTTTGACAGGCCGCCAGCCATGCCAGCGTACCACCCCAGCAATAGCCCACAACGCCCACGCTGGATTGTTTGTCCAGTGCCTGAACGGCAGCGGCAATATCCTGCAGGACCTGTTCCTGACTGATTTCGCTGCGCAGCTCAAGGCCCTTTTGTACGTCTTTCTGGGTATAGCCCAGTTCCACCTTTGCCTGTACCCGATCGAACAGCGCCGGTGCAATCACACGGTAGCCTTGCGCCGCAAAAAAATCGACAACATCACGTATGTGGCTATTGACACCAAAAATCTCCTGAATGACCACAATGCCCGCACGAGCAGTCTCTTCTCCGGCCACATAAGCATCAAGAACATGCCCGTCTTCTGCCCGCAAAGTCATGTACATAAATATTCTCCGTTATCGTTAAACTATGAACAAAGCTTTGCTTGTTCCTTTCATTAATCCTGAATTCCTTTCTACCACACTTCTTACAAAATCACAAAAGACAGTAATGCGCCTGAGACGCTTCAGGTCTTCATGAAAATACATCCAGAAACTGCGCTGAATATGGATATCCTCTGGCAAAATGGCGACAAGCTGCGGGTTCTGGGCTGCCATGAAGCAGGGCAGAATGGCCAGTGCCTTCCCCTGCAAACAGGCATAATATTGCGCAATAATACTCGTGCTTTTGAATACAACGTTGTTCAAAGGCAGCACATCTTCCAGATAGCGTAACTGATCACTGTAAATCAGTTCCTCAACATAACTGATACCGGGATGATGCTTCAGCTCATCCTGATTGCGAATGGGCCTATGATTTTGCAAATACTCACGCGTACCATATAGCATCAAAGAGTAATCACACAATTTGCTACACACATATGGTCCGCGCAAAGGACGCTCAATCGTAATGGCTATATCGGCTTCACGCCGGGTCAGGCTGACAAAACGAGGCACCGGCAGGACGTCAAGGGTAATATCGGGATATTGTTGCTGGAATTGCATGGACAGGGGAGTAATAATATAACTGCCAAAACCTTCGGTGGCCGCTACCCTGATATGACCCGATAAAGACTCCCCTACCCCGGTTACCTTCTCCCGGGCATTGAATAATTGGCTTTCCATTTGCTCAACATGGGCCAGCAGTTCATGACCGGCCGCCGTCAGGACAAACCCTGAGGAACGGGACTTGTCAAACAGCAAAGTATCCAGTT
>CAZPNE010000045.1:0-11635 GCA_964588255.1 uncultured Advenella sp.
AGGAGCATCCGGTGGCTGGTAAATGGTTAAAGTGGCTCGATCTGGATTCGGTGCAAGGCTGGTGGTTGCGACGCAAGCATTTTCATGCCGGTTTCATGAAAGAAGTTACCGAACAGATTCGTTTAAGTGAAGAAAAACATCATCATGGTGAGCTGGTTATTGGCATAGAGGCGGCGATGCCTTCGCATGTCAAAAGCAGTCATGAACGGGCCCTGGAAGTTTTTGGTCGCCTGCGGGTGTGGGATACACCCCATAACACGGGGGTGTTGCTATATATCGCGCTAGACCGGCACAAGATTGAAATTATTGCCGACAAAGGCCTGAAAGCGGCGGAACATGAATGGAAGGCGATTTGCGCCGGACTGGAACTGCGTTTTTCCGAAAATCAATACCAGGAAGGCCTGACCGAAGCGGTGATTGGGCTGGAGGCTATTTTGGCCCAATATTGTGCTCAGGAAGCGGGTGACAATGGTCCCAATTTCCTGCCTGATTCGCCAGTGATGCTTTAAAGGCGGGTGTTTTTGTGCGAAGCGGAGCGTTCCACGCGGAGAACGGAAGCCAGACGTATCACGTAGCGGTTCCCACGCAGGAGCATGGGAACCAGGAAACCAGGAATACTCAACGAAGCTTACGTGCCAAAGACTTGATGGCCGCATTACGGCGGGCGCCGGTTTCAAAATGCTCGCTCATTTTGGACCACTGGGGCAGGCTGCGGGCTTCCAGGATTTCTTCTGGCAAATCACCGTCCTTGAATTGTCCGGTAACGGTTTCCGTGTTCAGCATAATGGGCCGTTGGTCTGCGTGGCCACGCATTTCCAGGGCATTAAGCAGTTGCAGGCTGCGGATGCCCAGCAGGCGGATAATCGCGTCATCAAGGGTAATTTCGCGGTAGCCCTGAAGTTTGCCCAGAATGCGCTTGCCAAATTTGTCCACGCCCTGCCATACGCTGCCAATTACGCCACCAATCAGGGTGGCGGTACCCAGACTAAGTCCGGCTGACATGACATCTACCGCTGCACCCGCCATGGCACCGGCCACAAATCCTTTACTCACCTGGATACCCATTTCCATCAGGGCCTGGGGCTGGAACAGGTCCATGCCCCAGCGTCCCCCTTCAATGGGCAGGGTCTGGTCGGGATAGTCTTCCTGCCTGAAACGGTAATGCGTTAGCAGGGCCTGGATGCTATCCTGTTCCCGCTGGCGGATCACGTCCTGCAACAGGGTCGTGGCGCTTTTGATGCTTTTTTCATCACCCGCGCAGGTATGGCGAAAAGCGGCCACATCAATCAGGAGCTCGGCAATCATGTTGTAGGCAATGTCACGACGCAGCTTGCGTTGCCGGCGGATGTCTTCAGATAGCGCTTTCAGGGTATCGGCATGGCTGTCCAGGACCAGGGCCAGTTTCTGGTAAAGCTGTTCTTCACCATCCAGGGCTGGGGCAACCGTGTCAAATTCAATACTTAAATGCAGGCCCAGGCGCCCCAGGGCTTCTTTCCAGTCTTGCAGGTAATTGGGGTTGCTGTGCATGAAGTTAAGGATGGGAACCAGTGGCCGTCCGCAACGGCTTAAAATGGCCAGTTCATCCCGGTGCTTGGCCAGTACGGGATCGCGAATATCAATCACATATAAACCGGCATCACACTCAAGCAGTTTACGCAGCACACGGGCTTCCTGCTCAAAGCGCTGGCTGCTTTCCGGCATGCCCAGAAAATGCTGAATGCTTTCAGGGCCATCAAAACGGGAGGAGCCTTGCAGCGTTTGTGCTTTAAGCTGATCCAGGTAATCCAGCAGGGCAATGCCGTCTTCCAGCCCGGGTGTGTCAAACAGTTCAACCGCGGCCTGCCCGTTCAGGAACAGGCGGGCGCCTTCCACATGACGGGTGGTGCCGGGAAAGTCGGCAATTTCCCCAAACCCGGTATCATGGGTAAGGGTTCTTAATAAAGAGGTTTTACCGGTGTTGGTGTGGCCAACAACCGCCAGATGCAGTATTTGATTCGTGTCCATATTTAACTTACCTGTATCCATTGCGGCAGTGTTTGTTGTGTTTCATGTAGCTGTTCGTTGCCAAAGCCGGCCTGTTGCAGGCGTTCCTTCCATAAAGACAGGCGGTTTTCCGGTTGCAGGTGATCGGTTTGCAGGTAGATATCGGTACGCGAAGCCAGATTGGACAGGTCGGTAATGAAGTGCAGGGTGCCACGATCGGGGGTTTGCGCGGCATCACAAATAATTAGCAGGGCTGGTACGGTTTGATGGGTCATTTGTGCCAGCAACTGGTGGCGCTGTTCCCTGCTTTCCAGTTTGCCCTGGTCATGAACGGTGGCTGGCAGCTTGAAGGGGGGCCAGGGCGCGCGCGGGCTGAGTTCCAACCCCAGTACCAGTGGGCTACCTGCCGGCGCGGCATTAAGAGGGGTGTCGCGCTTTGCGGTTTGCAAGGCAGGGGCGGGGGCATCTACCCCGATATGTTCGCTATGTGCAGACAGGCGGTCCACCAGGCCGGCATAGGCGGGCAGGGTTTCGTCAATCTGTATTTGGTGGATCGCTTGCCGGGCTTTCCAGAGGCATAAAAGCAGGCTGGCCAGGCGCAGCAATAAACCATAAACCATGACCGCGCCAATTAACCAGGATGACCAGATGGCCTGTGATTCCGGGCTGGCGGTTATCAATCCGCTGCTTTGCTGGATGATATCGGCTGAAGGAATTGAAAAGCCCAGTAAATGTGGCAAAAAGCCAATACCCTGGGTGATGGAAATAAAGGAAGACGCGGGCAGAATGGTGGTTTCCCAGCCGAACGTGTATTGCCGGGCCGCCAGCAAGGCCAGCATGGTCATTATGCCTGCCATCATGATCAGGACCCAGATACCATGGCTGACGGCTGACAGCAGCCAGCGCAGGCCGTTATTCTGGTTGAGGATATTGATAAACGCCTGGGGCGCCAGGGTTGCATCGGGGCCGCGGGCCAGTTTTTTGCCAAGCCAGAGCCAAGCCTGGCCCAGCAGTGTGCCACTAGGGTAAGGGGTAAAGAAAGACAGCAACCAGAATAAATAGGTAATGGCATGCAGGCCAAGCAAGGCAACCAGTGCCAGCAGCAGATTGACATGCCCCGTGCCCAAGGCACTGACAGCCATGCCGATACCGGTAAATATGGCGAGCAGCGCCATGGCCCAAAAGGCCAGGCGTGCATTGCCATTCCATTTCTCGATGGTTGTGGCCAGACCGTCCCGTTTTGAAATCAGGATGGCCCGCTGGATGATTTTATCGCTGACCGGTTCTTGGCTATGACGGATCTGGTGAAGCAGGGTGGTGTCTTCAATGGGACCCCAGTGTTCTTCCCTAAGTCTTAGGGTTTCGGTTATCCAGTAATCCTTGAGTGGGTGTTGAGGCATAAATAATCGTAAGTCATGCAAATAAACGATTATTGCCTTTATTCAAACCACTTGTCTAATGTTTGCCGCGCTTGTTGTTTTACGTCGGCAGTGATGTAAAGGGAAACCGTTGCCAGGGCAGCGGTAATAATCCCAAAGTCATCGGTAAAACCGGCAATGGGCAGCAGGTCGGGAATGGCATCGACTGGCAAGACCAGATAGGCCAATGCCCCGTAAATGACGCGTTTTGCCCAGGCTGGTGTTTTCGGATTTTGTACAGCGAAAAACAGGAACAGGGCCTTTTCAATAACGGGTCTGCCTGCTTTTTTTGCCAGACGTGCGATTTTGCTGATAACGCCCGACTGAGGACGGGCGGTTGATTGGTCACCGAAATGGGACTGAATCATTATTTTTCCTTAAAAATTGCCTGTGCCATGACACGCAATTGGTATCGCATGCAGCTATTTGTTTTTGGCAATTAGACCGTAAACAAACAGGACAATCATGGCGCCAACGACCGAGCCAATAAAGCGCGCACTGCTACCGGCTTCATAAAAACCGACTGCGACACCCAAATAGGTGGCAACCAATGAGCCAGCGACACCCAGTAGGGTAGTCATGATTAAACCCAAAGACTGGGAGCCGGGCATAAGGGCACGTGCCACCAGACCAACCAGAAAACCAATGACAATTTCCCAGATAATATCCATTTAATGACGCTCCGCGTGGATGGGGCCTTGATGATTAATATAGGGCTGATTTACCCATAAACAAGGCCTGAAATGTTTCAGGATGTGCGGCTACAAGTGTAATGGTAATTTCTGTTTGGATCCTTATCTGTATGGTAAAAAAATGTTCATGTTTGATTGTAAATGTATTTTGCATGAACCAGATAATTATTCGTATTTTGACGGGAGGAACCTGAAAAATGGCTTAATGGGCATAAACCAGTTTACGCAGCCTGGGACCAAAAATATTAACGATCAGGCCCAGCATTACAATTGCACCGCCCAGCCATTGCAGTGTGGACAGTTTTTCTCCCAGTATCCATGAGGCGGATAGCAGGCCAATTACCGGAACCAGCAGGGTGAGCGGAGCAATCAGCCCTACCGGGTGCTTGCTTAGCAGGCGTCCCCATAATACGTAACCGACCAGGGTTGCGCCATAGGCCAGGTACATGATTGCGGTGACACCGGTAAGGGTGGTTGATTGCAGGCTGGCCACCATAAGTTCGCCACCTTCAAATATCCATGAACTAAGCAGGAAAGGGATAATAGGAATGGTACCGCCCCAAACCACCAGGCTTAGCATGTTTACATTTTTGGCCTGCTTGATGACAATATTGCCGGTGGACCAGCTAAAGGCGGCCAGAAAAATAAAGACCAGCCCCAGCAGGGGAATGGGGTGGCCGGCATCGGCATTGACGTTAATAATGAACAGGCCAAGCAGGGAAATGCCAATAGCCAGCAGGTTATGGGGCTTGACCTTTTCATGCTGTACCAGGGCGGCCAGCAATACCGTGAAAAAAGCCTGTACCTGCAAAAGCAGGGAAGCCAATCCGGCTGGCATGCCAACCGCCAGCGAGGTGAACAGGAAAGCAAACTGCCCGAAACTGATAGTGAGCCCGTAAACCAGAAGCAGCTTGAATGAAATATTGGGGCGCCGGATAAAGAAGATGGCCGGAAATACAACAGCCGCAAAACGCAGCGCACCCAGCAATAACGGTGGGAAATCGACCAGCCCGAATTTGATTGCAATAAAATTGACACCCCATACCACAATGACAAGCAAGGCAGATAACCAGTCTATCAAAGGCATTATGGGATCCTGGGAAATGGGTAGGGCAATGAGAACAGGTATATTCGAGCGTCAATGATAGCATTTCACGGTAGCGTTGCCATCTGTTTTCCTGCCTTTTTAAACAGGTTTAACTGTCATAATCATGTAAACAGGCTGCCGTAAGCTTGCCGAAAATGTAAAATCCGTCTTGCTTGACGCCATTATTCCGAGGGTTATATGAATTTCCGTGTATTGTCTGTATCCGCCATGCTGGCTGGTGTTGTTTTTAGTGCTTCCCTTCAGGCAGAAACCCTGGTTCTGTATACCAGCCAGCCTGCCCAGGATGCACAAATGACGGTGGATGCCTTTGAAAAGGCCAATCCAGGCACCACGGTGGAATGGGTACGGGATGGCACTACCAAATTAATGACCAAGCTACGCGCTGAGATGGCGGCTGGGGTGGTTAAGCCTGATGTGTTATTGATTGCAGACAGCGTTACGCTGGAGCAACTAAAGAAAGAAGGCATTCTGGCGGCATACCCGTCGGCAGAAAGCGCGGAATATGACCCGGCCCTGTTCGACAAGGACGGTTATTATTATGGCACCAAGCTGATTACCACCGGTATTGCCCATCATGCCAATGCCAAGGAAAAACCGGCCGCCTGGAAGGATTTGCTCAAACCTGAATATAAAAACCAGGTTGCCATGCCAAGCCCCCTGTATTCAGGTGCGGCCTTGATTCACCTGTCCACCCTTACTGCCAACCCTGATTTTGCATGGGAATTTTATGAAAACCTCAAGGAAAATGGGGCTTCTGCCCTGAAAGGCAATGGCAGTGTCCTGACTGCCGTAGCGTCCGGTACCAGCCCCTATGGGGTATTGGCCGACTATATGGCTATTCGTGAAAAAGCCAAGGGCGCACCCATTGAATTTGTGTTTCCAACCGAAGGCGTCAGCCTGGTTACCGAGCCGGTTGCCATTATAAAGGACAGCAAGCAGCCAGCGCTGGCTCGCAAGTTTGTTGACTTTGTCTTGTCTGAACCCGGCCAGCAACTGGTGCTTGAACAAGGCTACTTGCCTGCCCGCAACGGTATGAAGACACCCGCCGGTTTCCCCGAGCGCAGCCAGATCAAGTTATTGCCTTTTGATGCGGCAAAGGCACTGGAAAGTTCAGGAAAAGACAAGGAAGGATTCAGTAAATTGTTCAACTGATTTTCAAATGGTGGTTTAAAATCAGGCGCTTGTGTGTAAGCATAAGCGCCTGAGCGTTTCTTTTTCATGTCAAATCCGCAACTCTCTTCTTTCAGGAACGAAACCCGGCAATGGTGGGTATTGGGTCTGTTGCTTATTATTTTCCTTGTCAATGTCCTGCCAAGCCTGCGACTGCTGGCCGAGGCATTGTCGGATATTGTTGCAGGTGAAAAGTCCAGTTTCTGGAAAGTGTTAAAGACTTCAGCCACCTGGCAGGCGACCTGGCACAGTTTGTATACCAGTTTGCTGGCAACCGTGCTGGCGCTGGTACTGGGTGCCGGACTGGCTTTCTTCATTGCCTTGACCAATATCCGGGGCAAGTCGTTCTGGGTGTTCATGTTCATGCTGCCCATGATGATTCCGCCCCAGGTGACGGCCTTAAGCTGGTTGCAGCTGATGGGACCGGGCAGTGCCTTGTTGCAACTGCTGGGCATTGCTCCGGCACTGGGCAGTCCGCAACCCCTGTATTCTGATTGGGGTATCGCTTTATTGATGGGTATTCAGCATGCACCTTTGGTCTTTCTGTCGGTGCGAACCAATTTGTTGGTGCTGCCCAAGGAACTGGTTGAAGCTGCCCGTTTAAGTGGCGCTTCCCAATATCGTATTATGCTTGACATGATTTTCCCGCTTTGTAAAAACGGGATACTGGCCGGTGCGGCTATTGCTTTTGTGTCGGCACTGGGTAATTTTGGCATACCGGCCATGCTGGGCATTCCCGCTTCTTATTATGTGCTTCCCACGCTGATCTACCAGAAAATGGCTGATTTCGGGCCACTGATGCTCAATGAGGTATCGAGCCTGTCGGTGATTGTGGGGGTTATTGCCATGCTGGGTGTGTGGGTCCAGCACCGTTTTCAGTCCAGAATGCCTTTGGTAGGCATGCCGGGCAAGCCACTGGCCTTTGATCTTGGTAAAGCCCGTATCGGGTGTGAAATGGCTCTGGGCCTGATCATTACGCTGATTCTTGTTCTGCCGATATTGGCTTTGGTGGCCAGCTCCCTGGTGCCGGCCATTGGCGTTTCCTTGGGTTATGACAATATCAGTTTTTCTGCCTATGCACATATGCTGGCCAGGCAGGGGGCGACCTGGCGCGCTTTTGAAAACAGCATGCTATTGTCGCTAAGTGCGGCTTTTATCCTGGCGTGTCTGGTATTGCCGCTGGCTTATGTCACGGTCAGGCGTCCCCGCCGTTTGTATGCATTTGTCCTGATGCTGCTTGATGTGCCATATGCCTTGCCGGGTGTGGTGCTGGCCATTGCCTGTATTTTGCTGTTTGCAAAGCCCCTTCCCGTTTTGCAAATCAGTCTGTATGGCAGCCTGGGCATTATCCTGTTTGCTTATTTGTCGCGCTTTTTGACCGTCAGTTTCAAGCCTGTCCATGCCAGTATGCTGCAGCTTGACGGCGCACTTGAAGAGGCCGCCCAGTTATGTGGTGCTTCCATGGTACGCAGATGGCGCGACATCGTATTCCCCTTGCTGGCACCTGCGGCTTTTGCCGGCTTTCTGCTGGTCTTCATGATTGCGGTTAATGAGCTGACCGTTTCGGCACTGTTATGGAGTGCTGGCAATGAAACACTGGGCGTGCTGGTTTTTAATCTTGAAGATGGTGGGGAAACGGTGCTGGCTTCGGCCATTTCCGTTTTGATTATTATGATGATTGCGTTGTTAATGCTGGCGTTGGGCATAGTGGGCCGCAATCTGCCAAAAGGGGTTATTCCATGGCGCAACTAGTATTGGACAGGATTGGCAAATCGTTTGGCACGACCCAGGTGGTGAATGCGTTCAGCCTTGAGGTGCCTACGGGTTCTTTTGTGGCATTGCTGGGCCCAAGTGGATGCGGCAAGACAACCTTGTTACGCATGCTGGCCGGCTTTGAGCAGGTAGACGAGGGAACAATTCAGGTTAATGGCAGGCAACTGGCCGGACAAAACCTGCATGTGCCGCCAGAACAGCGCAATATGAGTATGGTGTTTCAGTCGTACGCATTATGGCCGCACATGAACGTGATGGATAACGTCGGTTATGCCCTGAAACTGAAAGGGGTCAAAGGAGAAGACTACCGGCAGCAGGTCATGCAGGCACTGGACACGGTTAATCTGTCCCATCTGGCTGAACGGGCACCGCAAGATCTTAGCGGTGGCCAGCGCCAGCGGGTTGCCTTGGCCCGCTGTCTGGTGTCACACCCTGACGTCGTGTTGCTGGACGAGCCACTGGCCAACCTGGACCAGCATTTGCGGGCTTCCATGGAAGAGACGTTTCGTGAGTTTCATCGCCGTACCGGGGCCACGTTTGTTTATGTGACCCATGACCAGGCAGAGGCTATGGCCCTGGCTGACCGGATTGCCGTCATGAACCATGGCAAACTGGAGCAGTGGGACACACCTGAGCAACTGTATCAGTATCCGCAAAATACCTGGGTGGCCCGTTTTATTGGGCAGGGTTCCATCCTTCATGTGCATCGCAACACGGATAATCGTCTTTTGTCGGGTCCGGAAGTGATGCAGTTGCTGTCTTCTTCACTAGGTTCAACCCGGCAGGCGATCCTGGTCAGGCCCGAGCATGTTCGGGTGGTGGAAAACGGGCTTGAAATACAGGTGCTAAGCCGGGTTTTCAAAGGTGAGCGTTATAAATACACCGCTCGCCTGTCAGATGGGCAGGAGCTGGATTTTTTTCATCCAGAGCGGCTGGAACTTGAGTGCAAGGTTTGCGTACAGGTGCAACAGGCCTGGGTCCTGATGGATTAATTGAACAGGGTAAGCAGCCAGGTCAGCAGGAAGGGGGCCACCAGGCTGAGTACGGCACCACAGAAAATAGCAGTGGCAATATAGTGGTTGCCGGTTATTTTCTTGATGATTGGCAGGGTAGTATCCATGGCGGTTGCCCCTGACGTGCCAATGGCAGGAACAGGATGACGGGCACCCAGAAAAAACAGCACGACAATAGACAGTAATTCCCGGAACAGGTCGGTCATGAGAGAAGCGGCACCATAGAATTCGCCAAGGTTGGCCGTGACCAGTACCCCAGACAGCGAGAACCAGCCGAAGCCGGCAGACAAGACCAGGCCATTGCGTATATCCATGTCCATTAACCAGGCAACGGCAGTGCCGCCCAGCAGGGAAAACAAAATAACCACTACCGGTGTGGCAATGGTCCTGAACTGCAGGAACTTGAGGGAAATGGGGGCATTGACCAGGTCGATGCCAATGAGCACCAGTAATATATACAGGAAGGTTTCAACTGAAGGAAGCCATTCGGTATTCATGTGTGCCATTAGCAGCAGTTTGGCCAGGCCAATGCCGGCCAGTAAAAAGGCAAAGGCAATGCCGCATTCCCGAATCACATGCCAGATGCCAAAGTCCGAGGTGGCTTCAGTCGTGCCTTTTTCATTCTTTGGAAGCAGCAGCCATAACCCTACAAAAGAAAAAACCGTGGTGCCCAGGGCGTAGGCCATGGCAATGCCCAGGATTTGCGTTACGTTTTGCAGGTTTTCCAGTTGCAGGCCAAATTTATAGCCAATGGCAAACAGAAGCAGCCAGACAAAAGGCGTAATCAGGCGCGTCAAGCGGGCAGACTGGGTGGCCGGCAGTATTTTGCCAATCAGCAGGCCAAGAACCAGATACAGGCAAATGGGCAATAACGAGAACAGCAGGTCTTTCAAGGTGGTTGCCTTTTTGAAGCATTATGGTCTGGTCGCGTTATGACGACCAAACGACATAAGGCCAGAGATGGGGCTTAGGCCGGGTTGTGGTTATTGAAGGCGGCCAGTTTTTCTTTCAGTGCTTTTTTGATCGCAGGCCATTCTTCACGGGTGATGCTGTACATGACCGTATCCCTGATAGAACCATCCCGACGCCTGGCATGGCCTCGCAATACCCCGTCTTTTTTTGCACCCAGCCTTTCGATGGCTTTTTGTGAGGTGTGGTTGATGATGTCGGTACGCCAGCCCACGACATTGGCCTGCAGGCTTTGGAAGGCATAAAACAGTAGCAGGTATTTGCATGCGGTATTAACATGGGTGCGCTGCCAGGATTTGGCATACCAGGTATAGCCAATTTCAAGCCTGGCAATATCCGTAACAATATCGTGATAGCGGGTGGTCCCGATTACTTTTTTGGTTTTGGCGTCAAGGACGGTAAATGGCAGCATATGGCCATCTTGCTGACCCTTCAGGGCAGCTTCAATATAAGCGGTTTCCTTGCCCGGTTCAGGCACCGAGGTATACACCAGATTCCAGAGTTCGCCGTCACTGGCAGCATTTTTCAGGCCTTCGGCGTGGGCAAGCCGCATGGGCTGAAGAATAACGCCAAAGCCTTCTAGCTGGATCGGGTGGATGGGAGTGGTAAGGGGGGCGACTGCTGGCTGGCCGGTTTCAGAAGAGAGGGTCATGGTGTAAGGCAGAAAAAAAAGCAAACAGGAATGAAAACCAGAAAAATCACAGTGTATCAGATTGCGGACAGTGCCCCGCTTTTTGGCATTGCCTTGGCTGTTCAATGTGGAACAATGTGTTTGCGCCATGCCAGGCTCTTTTTGGCCGGAAAAAACTCTAGTTATATAATGGATCAGAATCAAGGTGTTCCCTAGTGGCAATAAACAAGCCTTGCGGTTATTATCGGTTTATATAGATAGAAATTTTTTGTATCGGACAGGTAAACTTTGTTTGACTTTCCGTTTTTGATCAATTTGCATAGGAAGTTTAGGCATGAAAATCAGAAAAATATTAATTGCTGCAGGATTGGCATGTTCTGTTCTTGGAATGGGTAACCTTGCCGCTGCCAGTGAATGGAAAGAAATCCGTATTGGGGTGGAGGCCACCTATCCTCCTTTTGAATACAGAAATGCCAAAGGCGAAATGGAAGGGTTTGATGTGGATGTGGCCAATGCCATCTGCGGTAAACTCGATGCCAAATGCGTGTGGGTCGAGCAGTCTTTTGATGGCCTGATTCCCGCCCTTCAGGCACGCAAATTTGAGGTTATCCATTCAAGTATGACCGCTACCGAAGCACGGTCAAAAGTGATCGATTTTACCGATCCCCTGTATGCCATTCCCACCCAGCTAATTGCCAAAAAAGGCAGTGGCACCTTGCCGACCGCAGAATCATTAAGTGGAAAACGCCTGGGCGTGTTGCAGGGCACCACCCAGGAGGCTTTTGCCAAAAAAGCCTGGGGCAAGGGGGGGGTACAAATTGTGTCCTACCAGGACCAGTCACAAACCTATGCCGATTTGCGGGCCGGCCGTCTTGATG
>CAZPNE010000046.1:0-11532 GCA_964588255.1 uncultured Advenella sp.
AGTTGGGGTAAAGCAGCCAAAGCGGCAGGTGTTGAGCCTTCAAAATTGTAAAAACAGGTTTTTCAGTTATAAAAGTCGGTTTACGGCAAAATTTTTTAATGCTGCATGTATCACTGGATATTGAATCCTCTGATACATGCAGTTTTTTATTGGCCAAAAGTTATATTTTTCAGGCAAATTTTAAAAACTCCCAAAAACAGGTGTTTATGCTGTTTTTGGGTTTTCTTTTATGTTATTAAACTTATTTATATATAAATGATTAATAGACAGATGCTCTGTGGATAAGTCTGTTTACCTTATAATTTTCTTTATTTTCAATAAATTACAGAAAAATTTTGCTGTTTACTGATGTTCTTTTTGAAATTGGATAAAGTTGAACAAGTTATCCACAAAAATTTGAAGACCTGCTTATGAACTTTTCATACAAAAGTTATCCACAAATCATTTTACCAGTAGTTATCCACAGGCTTGATTTTCATTTTCCTCCGTTTTTTGATCATTTTTTGATCGATTTAATGGGTTCATCTGTAAAACAGGTTTTTGTATTTGAAAAATTTGGCATATTGATTATTTATATCTATATATTTAAATGTATCGATATATTTTTAATTACAACTTATAATATTTATGAAATATGAACTTTATGTTTTTACATAAATATCACCAAGGAGATAATATGGCCAATACCAAGACAGAGTTATCTGCAGCCAGAAGGAAACTTATCAAAATCATGGGGGCTTCAGGTCTTGGCATGTCTGGCCTGATTCCTGCCACTCAAACGGCTTCTGCTCAAACAGTATTGGATGCCAATGTCAGTATTGTGATCGCTGGCAGTGGCCTGGCAGGCCTGGCTGCCGCCCATCGTTTGCGCAAGCAACTTCCGAATGCAAAAATCACCATCATTGATGCCAAGAAAGAACATAATTACCAGCCGGGATATACTTTGCTGGCAACCGGTATCTGGCATTCCCCCCAAAGTGTCCGTGATCGCAATGAACGCTTAATGCCCCCCGGGGTTGATTGGGTGCAAGAAGCTGTTGCCAGTTTTGAGCCGGAACTGAACCAGGTGCAAACCGTTTCTGGCAAAAAATTTGATTATGATTACCTGGTTGTCGCCACGGGGCTGGTTTTAAAATATGACGAAATTGAGGGTATGGATCCTTCTCTTATTGGCCAAAATGGTGTGGGCAGTGTCTATCATAGTCCCGATGCCGCCGCCAATACCTGGAGAGCCATTGATGCATTTCGCCAGAAAGGCGGCCGTGCCGTCATGACACTGGCGCCAACCTTCATGAAGTGTGCCGGTGCGCCCTTGAAAATGACCTTTATGGTGGCAGACTGGCTTAATGAGTCAGGCGTTAAAAATAATTCACAGGTTGATTTTTTTGCGCCGTCCACCTCTGTTTTCAGTGTGAAAACGGTGAATGATCTGGTGTTAAAGCGCTGGGAAGCCTTGCCGGTTAGCACCCATGTTCATTTCCACCGGCAACTGACCGGGGTTGATCCTTCCGCTAAAACCGCCTACTTTACCGATCAGGATGGTGCGGTTCATAAAGAAGATTATGATTTCCTGCATGTGGTGCCCCCCATGTATGCCCCCGATGCGGTAAGGCAAAGCAGCTTGGTGGTTGCCGATGGCGTACAAAAAGGCTGGCTTGATGTCGATAAGGGAACCCTGCAGCATACCCGTTACCCGAATGTATTCGGATTGGGTGATATTAACGGCACGCCTCGCGGTAAAACGGCTGCCACCATTAAAAAAAGCGCTCCCATCATGGTGCATAACCTGCTGCAACAAATGCAAGGCAAACCGGCAGACCAGATATTTGATGGCTATACCTCTTGCCCCATGCTCATTCGTCGTGGTTCGGCCTGGCTGGTTGAATTCAACTATGCCGGAGAACTGACCCCCACCATGCCGCTTATCGATCCCTTAAAAGACAGTTACCTGGCCTGGTTCCTGGAAGATGAGTTGTTAAAACCCGCTTATATGGCTGTCCTCAAAGGCAAGGCTTAGTTTAGGAGAACATAATGACTGAATTGTTACTGGGCCTGAATATTCTGTATGAATGGTTTTTGTTAAGTCCTGTTTTGCCAACCGTGATGGCTGTGTTGTTGATTGTCGTTTATGTGTGGGCGGTGGCCAAGAAACCGCTTAACTGGAAAGGCAGCTGGCCATTAAGCTGGAAGGTGGGTGTGTTACTGGCCATTATTGCGTTTTTTGGCGTGCCTTGGTGGGTGGATTCTTCGGTAACCGAATTAAACTATCTTCCCGACTGGTTGTTGAATACATCAATGGCCATTGGCATTGGTGTCTATGGGGCTTTGCTGGTGTGGCCCTTGTTTGGCATTACACGAAAAGCCAGGGCGTAATATGGCAAAACGGCTTGTTGAGAGGCTCTGAAGGGTGAGGTTTGCCGCGCACTTGATGAAGATGGAAATCAACTTGCCATTTTGAAAACAAAAAACCGGGTCCGATGAAATGGCGAACCCGGTTTTTTTGGTTTAAATGTTATTGCAGCTGGCTTGATAGTGTGTCTATCGTCCTGTTTCCGCTTCGGGGCCAGAGCAATAAATTTTGTACAGTGCGGCAATAATCGGTTCAGCGTTTGCCGTACTTAAGCGATAGGTTAAGGTGCGCTGGTCGCGCGTGAAGTCCACCACGTTTTCACTACGCAATTTAGCCAGATGATTGGACATGGAAGTTTGACTGATACCTACAATTTTGGTCAATTCAGTGACGTTACGATCGCCTTCAAGAAGCGTGCATAAAATAAGCAAACGGTGAGGATGTGCAATGAGTTTTAAAAAGCGGGCCGCTTTTTCGGCACTGGCAGCCATGTCTTGCATAATGAATCCGTATAATTGAAGAATGCTGTAATTATAGGCATTGCGATAGCAACAATCAATAAATATCAATACATTTAAATTTCATGATTTATTGATATAATAGTGGCAAGACTATTATTTTCCTCTAACAGGAGTGCTCCGTCCATGAATGATTCAAACATCCCGCCAGCCGATCAATTAATCAAACCGCTGGTGACCGCTTTTTTTGATGAGCAAACCAATACCTATTCCTATATTGTGCAAGACCCGTTTTCCAAGGTTTGCGCAATTGTAGACCCGGTCCTGAATTTTGATTCCCCATCGGGTACAACCAGTTACGAAGGCGCTGATGCCATTATTGCAGCGGTTAAACAACAGGGTTTGCAAACCGGGTGGATTATTGAAACACATGCCCATGCCGATCATTTGTCCGCAGCTCCTTATATCAAAGAGGCTCTGGGTGGGAAAATTGCCATTGGTGAAAAAATAACCACCGTTCAGCAAACTTTTGGCAAACTGTTTAATGATGGGCCAGGTTTTGCGCGGGATGGAAGCCAGTTCGATCATTTATTCAAAGAAAACGAGACCTATAAAATCGGTCATTTAACAGGTACTGCCCTATGTACGCCGGGTCACACGCCTGCCTGCATGAGCCATATTATTGGTGACGCCATTTTTGTAGGCGACACCATTTTCATGCCCGATGGCGGTACTGCCCGCGCCGATTTTCCAGGTGGTGATGCCGCTGAACTTTATCACTCGATTCATAAAATATTAAGCCTGCCGGGTGATTACCGTATATTTGTGTGTCACGATTATGCACCCAATAATCGGCCTTATGCCTGTGAAACTACGGTGGCAGACCAGGTAACTCACAATATTCATGTGAAAAAAGGGATTAGTCTGAAAGAATTCGTGTCAATGCGTCAAACCCGTGACAAGACCCTGGGTATGCCTCGTCTTATTTTGCCATCCCTGCAAGTAAACATCAGGGCTGGAAATATGCCAGAACCTGAAGATAACGGGCTTGTTTATTTGAAATTACCAGTGAATGCTTTTAAATAAACATTGATTTCTTCCCGGTTTTAAATACTTGGTATCATCTCCAGCAAGCGCCGGTGTTCCGCTAGCGGAACACCGGTTTATTGGGCTGTTTCAAGTATCTTGCATTTCCTGCCTGAACAAGTCAATAAATGCCTGCGTCCGGGTGGGTAAAAGTCGTCTTCCGGGGGTGACACACCACACCGTATCGGCAGGCATCGACCACTCTGGCAAAATGCGTACCAAGCGGCCTTCCTTTTCATAGGCACGGGCAAACATTTCTGATAACCCCACAATGCCCATGCCTTGAGCAGCCAGATCTTGGTGTAAACCTACCGAGTTCGATGAAATCCTGTGCAGGGGCAAGCCCACCCATTCTTCTTTACCGTTATTCAGTTTCCAGGGGAGAAAATCTCCCCGGCTGTTAATCAATACCATCCCCTGGTGCTTGAGCAAATCTTCGGGTGAGGCAGGCGTGCCGTGTTTTTTCAGATAAAACGGGTTGGCATAAAGGCCATTATTCAACACCGCTATTTTGCGAGCGACCAATGTACTGTCATCAGGCAAAGAAGGGGCAATACGAATGGCAATATCAAAACGTTCCACAATCAAGTCTACCCGTCTTGCCGATAAATCTAACTCGACGCAAACCTGGGGATACTGACGGGTAAATTTCTCAAGGAACGAAACCAGGGCAAATTCCTTGAATTCAGTGGGCAGGGAAACCCGTAACTTTCCCTGTGGTGTGATTTGCCGGTTCTGGACAAATGCGCTGGCCGCCTCGGTTTCTTCCAGCAAACGCTTGGCATGCTCCAGGACTCCTTCACCAAAATCGGTAATCGCCAGTTTGCGGGTACTGCGGGTAATCAGTTTTTCTCCCAGCAGGGTTTCCAGCTCACTGATACGGCGTGACAAGGTGGATTTGGGCAGGCCCGTATGATCGGAAGCAGCAGAAAAACTCCCATACTCCATAATATGGGCAAACAAAATCAAGTCATTCGCATTTAAAACCATGGTTTTAACCCCTTATTATTCCATTGATGGGACAATTATATCCAAATTAAGTGCTTCTGCTTTCAGACAGGATTGAATAGAATGTTAAATATCAATTAGTCATTATTTACGCATTAATTATTTTTTAAGGAAGCGGTTCCATGCGTCAACGCTATACCCTTACCGCGATTGCCATTCACTGGTTAATGGCACTGGGCTTAACGGGTACCTTTGCCTTAGGTTTTTATATGCAGGATCTGCCCTTGTCCCCATCAAAGCTGCAGTTTTACGCCTGGCATAAATGGGCGGGTATTGCCATGCTGATATTGGTGTTTGTCCGGCTTGCCTGGCGCATAACGCATGCCTCGCCCCCATTACCTGCCTCCATGTCGGGTTTCATGCGTTTTATGGCGCATTCCGCACATTGGGTGTTGTATGCCCTGATGATGGCCATTCCTTTTAGTGGCTGGCTGATGAGTTCGGCACAGGGATTCCAGGTGGTCTGGTTTGGTATATGGCCTTTACCGGATTTGGTTGGCAAGGATGCGGCTCTGGGTGAAGTATTGAACACTGTGCACTGGGCTTTGAATTACGCCTTACTGGTTTTTGTGGTTTTACATATTGCTGCAGCGCTTAAGCACCATATTGTGGACAGGGACGATATTTTGACACGCATGATACCGTTTCTGGACAAACGGAAATAAACGAAATTATCAGGAGGAATTCATGTTGAAACAGCATTTACGCCATTTTTTTTCGGCTATCGCCTTGTTGCTTGCCATGGCAGGTACCGCCAGTGCGGTCGAATATAAAACCATTGATCCATTGGCCAGTAAATTGTCTTTTACCTATAGCCAAATGAATGTCAATATGGATGGGCATTTCAAGCAGGTCAATGCATCGCAATTCAGTTTTGATCCTGCAACGCCCGAACAGGCCCGTGTGGTGATTGAAATACCGCTTGCAGAGATTGATGCCGGTTATGGCGAAGCCAATGATGAATTGAAAAAAACCGAGTGGCTGGATACATCCACTTATCCGGTTGCCAAATTTGAGTCTGCCAAGGTTCAGGCGCTGGGCGATAACCGCTTCCAGGTAGATGGCAAGCTTGACATCAAGGGTAATACCCGTGACGTATCCATTCCATTCACGTTCTCTGAAAAAGATGGCCAGGGTATTTTTGAAGGTGAGTTTACCTTTAAACGGGCCGATTTTAAAGTGGGTGAAGGCATGTGGGGAGATTTTGGCATTGTCGCCAATGACATCCGGATTACATTCAGTGTTGTGGCAGGACAATAATCCTGTCTGTGTATACCCAACCATATATTTGAATCATTGTTTATTGAATTAAAGGACTTATCATGAAAAAACATCTTATTGCAGCGGCTTTTGCAACGCTTATCGCTTCTCCGGCTTTTGCGGCCACAGAGACTTATAACATTGACCCAAGCCACACCTTCCCGCGTTTTTCTTATGACCATATGGGCATGTCCAAACAGATCCTGCGTTTTAACAAAACCTCAGGTACCGTGCAGCTGGACAAGGAAGCCAAAACCGCTGCCGTTGATGTAACGATAGACATGAAGTCCATTGATACCGGTTTTGAACTGTTTGATGAACATATCCAGGGCGAAGATTTTCTGGATACAGGTAAATTTCCAACCGCCACGTTCAAATCCACCAAGGTGGTGTTTGAAGGTGACAAGCCGGTAAGTATTGATGGTGACCTGACCATTAAAGGCATTACCAAACCGGTCACCCTAACCATCACTTCTTTCGTTAATATGCCCCATCCCATGTTGAATAAAGATGCGATTGGCGCCAACGCAACCGCGGTTATCAAGCGTACCGAATTCAACGCCGGTAAATTTGCCCCTGGCGTGGGAGATGAAGTCACACTGGATATCGCACTGGAAGCGGTAAAGCAATAATTTGATTGGCTAAACATGTGCCCGAAACGATTTTAGTATCGGGCTGTCGCAAACCATTCCTTGCTGGCAAACGTAACAAGCGGGCTCTTCATCAGGGCCCGTATGCTTGCCGGGTTTATTCGGAATGATGGTTATTAGTTTTTCCACAGGAGTTTTACATGTCGGATTTATCGGATTTTCCCATTACCAAACGTTGGCCTGCCCAGCATCCTGACCGTTTGCAACTGTATTCATTGGCAACCCCCAACGGGGTCAAGGTTTCAATCATGCTGGAGGAAATCGGTTTGCCCTATGAGGCCCATTATGTAGACTTTGGAGAAAACGAAAGCCATACACCCGAATTTCTATCCTTGAATCCCAACGGCAAGATTCCAGCGATTCTTGATCCGAATGGACCTGGTGGTAAACCGCTACCCTTGTTTGAGTCGGGTGCGATTTTGCAATACCTGGCTGAAAAATCGGGTAAATTGCTGCCCACAGACCCAGCCTTGCGTTACGAAACTATCCAGTGGGTGCATTGGCAGATGGGCGGAATAGGCCCCATGTTTGGACAACTGGGTTTCTTTTACAAGTTTGCCGGCAAAGAATATGAAGACAAGCGTCCTTTGGAACGATATCGTGCCGAATCCAGGCGTTTGCTGGGCGTGTTGAACAAGCGTCTTGAAGGCCGGGATTGGGTTATGGGCAATGAATATACGATTGCCGATATTGCCTTGCTGGGTTGGGTACGTAACCTGATTGGTTTTTATGAGGCCAGGGAGCTGGTGGATTTTGACAGTTTTGGCAATGTGGCCAAATGGCTGGACCGTGGCCTTGCCAGACCGGCCGTGCAACGCGGGCTGGAGATTCCCGTAAAAATTTGATTGCTATGTTGAATAATAAAAAATAAGTTACGCTTGAACTGCCCCCAAAAAATTGGATAGGTATTCAACTTTTTGGGGGTAATTCATAGTAAATCAGTGTGTTTTTCCTGATTAGAAGCGATAACCCACACCCACGGTAGCAACCCATGGATCAATTTTGGCGGTTCCAATTCGTTTTCCGTCAAGTTTGACTTTGGAATCAATATCGATATAACGCAAATCGGCATTCATGAACCAGCGCTCGCTTAAGCGGATATCAACACCTACTTGTGCGGCAAGCCCCCATGAATCTTCAAGCTTGAGCTTTTTGAAGCCAAGGGCTTTAAGTGCACCTTGGGGTTTGGTATCAAAGAACGTTGTATAGTTTAAACCTACACCAACGTAAGGCTGGATGTCTGCATCCGGAAGGAAGTGCCACTGTACGCTAAGGGTCGGTGGCAGATGTTTTGTTTTACCGATTTTTCCAAGGTCACCCCCCAGGTCTGGGGCGTTGCCATAAATTTTGTGGCTGAATGGCGTTGCCGCCAGTAATTCTATGCCGACATTTTTGGTGGCCATGTAAGTGAGGCTAAAGCTGGGTTGCATGTTGTTGCTAACGTCCAGATCTATGCCGTTGGGAACTAACCCTTTGCCGACGGTGCCGTTATTGGACTTTGGCATGACACCGGTAACGCCTGCCTTGACAAGCCAGTCGCCCGCTTCGTGGGCCAGGGCTGGTGTTGCGGCAAAAATACCCATGGCCACTAAACAGCCGGTTACTACTTTTGGTGTGAACTGCATTAGATTTCTCCACAAACAGATAAAAATTCATCAAGCTCTATATTGATGCAAAAAGTAACTGCTTGTTTTGAACTATATCAAGTTTTTTAATATGACTAAAACAAGACATTGTTTGAAATCAAATGAAGTTGGCATTTGTTTACTATTGTTGGAAAAAACCAAACAGTTTGCCCAAGAACGGTATCCCCGTAATAGTTTGGGTACTATATTCCGCGACCGGCAACCGCTCAAGTGTCGGGTGGGATTGTGCGTATTTCAGGAAACTATCTGCATAGGGCAGAAAAGTATCTTCACGGGCATTTTCTGGTACAAGTGCAAAACTTGAATAACCATCCTTGCCATCTGCCAGGAAATCGCTGGTTATCACTTTGTATGTCGCGTTCGGGTCCAGCGCTTGCCAGCTGCCATCCTCCTGCCTGGTTTGCAAATTGGATAACCGTTTCTGGTTTTCCGCCGCCAGGTCAAGGTCCCAACGTAATCCGGCTGCATAAGGGTATGAGCCAGTATTGCCAGCAAGTACTGAGTCAATCGCTTCTTCAAGCACTTTTTTTATGTCTTGCCCTTTTAGGGTTAGCTTGACTAGCATGTTCCTGAATGGCAGGACGGTATAGATATCTCCTACCGTTACCGGGCCTGCCGCTATGTCCGTGCGTACACCGCCGCCATTCTGGATGGCGATATCGGCACCGCCAAAACGCTGGCCCTGTATGAGAAAGGCATGAGCAACCAGTTGCTGCATATCTCCGCCATGCGTATTGGGATTTGCATCAACAGCGCATCCAGCCAGTTTTGAGCTGCCTGCCCCGGCTATGCCAGGGAATCTGCGGCTACAAATATCAAACGGAGCCGTACCGATTTGCGTGCTGGCAAATGCCTTGAGTTTTTCCTGATGGGGCTCAAGCACGGATAATGCCCGGGTAGCCGGTTCTATGGCCATGATTTCTTCTTGGGTGGCCAGATCAGCCATAATCGCCTGGTGCTCTTCAGTACTGACCGGTATTCCCTTGCGGTTGAAGTCGGTGCCAACAAGCACATATGCCTGTCCCTGGCAATCACTGACATTGCCGTTGGCATCAAACAGGACCTTGAGTTCACCCACCACCGAGCTGTATTGCCAGGCCTGTACCACGCAAACGGGTTGATTATCTGCATTGACAAGCCGGGTGGGATAAGGACCCATGGGTGTCAGGCCATAATTGCCTAATGTTTTGCTACCCAGCAGGGTGTGGGAGTCTCCGCCTACGATAACATCCACCCCTGACAATTGTTGGGCCAATTTTTTTTCGGCTCCGTAGCCAAGATGAGCCAGCACGATGAGTCGGTTAATGCCTTGCCCGGTCAGCCGGTTAATTTCTTTTTGCACCGACTCAAGTTCATCATGCAAAAGGGTACCGGGATCGGGGCGGGAGGCATGTTGGGTTTTATAGGCGGTGGTTACACCCACGATGCCAATTTTATGGCCACCCCGTTCAAGCACAATAGAAGGCTTAATGGTGTTGTTGCCAAGTGGCGAGTTGGGACCGGGGACAAGATTGCTGGAAAGCAATGGTGTTTTGCAAGTGGGGTGATACCACAGCATTTCCATAAAGTTGAACAATGCCAAGTCACCCGAATCCAGTTCGTGGTTGCCAATAGCCATCGCATCAAAACAGATGGTGTTCATTAAGTCGGCATCGGCCTGACCTGCCGATAAGGTATAGTAAAGCGTACCCGTTGTGGCATCACCGGCATGTAGTTTAAGGACATTTTTGTTATTTTTGACCCGTGTTTCAAAAGCTTCGGTGACCCTTGGAAAGCCGCCCATACTCACTGAAACCGGTTCACGTTGTGCCTGCTTGCCTGTTTTCAATAGCAGGTTGCCAGAATAGGCATCCAGATTGGAGTGATGGTCATTGATATGCAGGATGGTCAGTTCATCAGAGTTGGGAACCGGTGCCGTTGTTTGTGCAAAAGCAATGCATGCACTGAATATACCCAGACTGAAAATAAATGACTTGTGCAATTTCATGATGCCAACCTGTAAATATTGTAAGTAATATACTAGCAGAAAGCCTGCCATGGAACGACAACTATATAAAAAACTGAAATGTTATACTCTTGGTAATAAATTTCGACTATTAAGAGTATCCGATAATGAGTAGAAAAAAAGTTCCTATCAATACGCAGGAAGATATTGCCAAAGCCCGTGAAGCAGCCAAACTGGCCGCCGATGTCCTGCATATGATTGCTCCCTATGTACAGGCCGGTATTACGACCGAAGAACTGGATCGCATTTGTCACGATTATATTGTTGATGTACAACAGGCCATTCCCGCCAACGTGGGATACTGCGGATTTACCAAAACCATTTGTGCGTCGGTTAATCACGTTATTTGTCACGGTATTCCGTCCTCGGGCAAAGTCCTCAAGAACGGGGATATTATTAATATTGATGTTGCCGTTATCAAGGATGGTTGGCATGGCGATACCAGTCGCATGTATTTTGTGGGTGCGCCCAGTACATTGGCCCGTCGCCTGGTTTATACTACTTACGAAGCCATGCGTGCAGGTATTATGCAGGTTCGTCCAGGAGCCACCCTTGGAGACATTGGCCATGCCATTCAAACCGTTGCCCATCGTGAAGGCTTTAGTGTGGTACGCGAATATTGCGGACATGGCATTGGCAAAATTTACCATGATGAACCGCAGGTACTTCATTACGGCAGTCCTGGCCAGGGCCTGAAGCTGGAACCGGGTATGATGTTTACGATTGAACCCATGATTAATGCCGGTAAAAGACACACCAGGCAATTGGCCGATGGCTGGACGGTTATTACCAAAGACCATTCCCTGTCAGCCCAGTGGGAGCATATGGTAGTGGTGACTGAAGACGGTTTTGAAGTGCTGACGCAATGGCCCGAGCACATGCCCGAATATCCGACGATTCCTTGATCAAAAAGTTTTGCATGCCACAGCCAGTGCTGGTTATGGCATGCAAGACGGTGTGATTTTTGCCTGGCATCGCACCCGTTTTTGATGATTTAGTGGCTTCTGGTTTAAAAAATTGGCCTTGGTGATTTATGCTTCATCGGGTCTTTTGACATGATCCTTTGACC
>CAZPNE010000047.1:0-11322 GCA_964588255.1 uncultured Advenella sp.
TCGTCGGGCTCATAACCCGAAGGTCATAGGTTCAAATCCTGTCCCCGCAACCAGATACTTAAAGGCCTGTCTTCTTATAAAGACAGGCCTTTTTCATTTCTCTCCATTATTACAAAAAACACAGCAATTTTGCTGCACTTTCTGCCATTCCTATCCGCTCTTTTATATCCACTTCTTATCAGAAAACCAAAGCTACTCAGCAATAACCACAATGGATATAACATTGTATTATTACCCGGTAGTTCTAACTGTTTTTGTACTATAAAACCTGGTTCACATAATTTTTTTCAGGAAATCCTTATGGCATCAGTCAATAAAGTCATTTTAGTGGGAAATCTGGGGCGGGACCCCGAAGTCAGACACAATCCGGACGGGGCTACAATGTGCAATATCTCTATTGCCACAACCTTGAACTGGAAAGATAAAAACACGGGCGAGCGCCGTGAAGAAACCGAATGGCATCGTGTCGCTTTTTTTGGCCGTTTGGCTGAAATTGCCGGGCAATACCTTAAAAAAGGTAACACTGTCTATGTCGAAGGACGTCTTAAAACGCGCAAATGGCAAGACAAGAACACCGGCCAAGATCGTTACTCAACAGAAATCATTGCTGAGCAGATGCAAATGCTTAAGGGCACTGGCAATGTCATTGATACACCAGAATCACCCATTGAACCAGGCTCACCCACCAACCCTGCTCCTCCCGATGATGGTGACATTCCATTTTAGAATATATCCAAGGCATCAAAAATGTCTTGGATTGCCGCTAATATATTCAGTGAAAATGACACTCATAAGGATGAGCCGCGCAGGTAAGCGGCATTGATGCATATTACGTATTAAAAACCGCCCTGTCTTTTTCTTCCCAATATCCTTTTTTAATAATCAATACCACACATAGCTTGATACTGTCACGTTCCTGCAACTCAATATCCAACACTTCAAATGCCGAACGCTGATTATGCACGCCATGCACGTGATAAAAACAATCATTTCCCACAAACTGTACTAGCGCTTTCATTCTTAGCAATGCACTGCCATATTTTTGTCCAATAGAATCCAGTGCGGTAATAAAACGCCCCCTTTTTACTGCCTGTCCAAAGGTAATGGCAATGACGTCCACGGCAGTATGGCTTACCTGTGGTTTTATTGACTGATGCGCATCTATTTGCCAGCGCGTACCGAATAAACCCAGTTTATGTTTGCCCTGCCGCTTCAAGGTGTCAAAAAAACCAAAGAAGTCTTCCTCTTGATCTATATCTGACTTATTCACTACAGCCATGCCCACAGAAACCGCATCAATCTGATTTTTTATGGCTGGCACCTTTTCAGGGCACAAATCATCTTTAGACAACAACACGACATCCGCCGCCAGCAATTGACTTAACCATTCGGGGTTGTCCTGCTGTTGCAGTTCCGCGTGGCAACTATCCACCACACATAAAACACCGGCATTGTAAAAGCGCTCTTTCAGAAAAAAATCATGCTTTAAAGTAAATACAATAGAAGACGGATCCGCCAGGCCTGATGTTTCAATAATGACATGCCTGAAAGCGGGTATTTTCTTTTGCATGGCCTGCATGAACAGTTCGCGTAACGTCTGACTCAGGTCTGCGTGCAGCTGGCAGCACAGGCATCCGCCTTCAAGCAAAACCACCTGTGCGCTTAAGTGCCGGTATATAAGGTGGTCCAACCCAACCTGGCCAATTTCATTCACGATAACGGCAATCTGACCGGCATCAGGCCGCTTTAACAATTGCCTGATAAAATGACTTTTGCCGCTACCAAGAAAACCGGTAATCACCGTGATACCTATTCCCTGTTTACCCGAGTTGTACTGATTCATTATGTCCCAAAAACTGCAAATTTCAATCCTTGATTCGCCTCCAGACCTAGAAGCGGATACCTGGCATTCATTCTGCCAGAAAAACCCCTTTACCGGCCCCGATTTCCTGCAAACACTGCACACTAGCACCTGCGTTGCCCCAGATTGTGGATGGCATGCCCAGTATCTTTACTTGCAAGACGAACACCAAACGCCTTTGGGGCTAATGCCGCTTTATTTAAAAACCCATTCACGCGGTGAGTTTGTTTTTGATATGGCATGGGCCAATGCCTTTGAGCGCCATGGTTTAGCTTATTACCCTAAACTGGTTTGCAGTGTTCCATTTACACCCGTCACAGGACCCAGGCTACTGGCCAATAGTCTGCAACATAAACGGATTCTGGCTGAACAGGCCATTGAAGTCGCCAAAAAAATGGGCGTTTCTTCTCTTCACATCCTGTTCCCCAACCACGAAGATTTAAATATTCTGCGTGCTTGCGGCTATATGATTAGGGAGGATGTGCAGTTTCATTGGGAAAACCAAAGTTATGAAAATTTTGAGCATTTCCTGAAACAGCTTAGTTATGACAAACGCAAAAAAATCCGCCAGGATCGCAAAAAAGTGCTTGCCGCCGATGTCAGCTTCAGGCATTTGCGTGGTCGGGATATAAACCGGGAAACACTGGATTTTTTTATTTCCTGCTATCAAAACACCTATTACGAGCGTGGCCGGGAACCCTATCTGAATGATGCGTTTTTCCATACATATCTGCAAAAATGTCCGGAAAACATCTTATTGATTCTTGCCCTCAGAAACGGGCAACCCATTGCCTGCGCCCTTAATATTATTGGTAACGATACCGTTTATGGCCGTTATTGGGGGGCACACGAATTTATTCCAGGCCTGCATTTTGAGACCTGTTATATGCAAAGCATTGAATTTTGTATTGAAAACAAATTCCGTTATTTTGAAGGTGGGGCCCAGGGTGAACATAAGCTGGCTCGCGGTTTACTACCCGTTACCACCTATTCAGCACACTGGATTGCCAGAAAAGATTTTGCAGAAGCGATTGAAGCGTTTTTGGACGCTGAAAGCCGTCAGGTGGGGAAATATGTTGATATGCTGACAACACATTCCCCATTCAGGCAAACAGGTTAAATAAGTCAGGAGCGTGTTACCCTTATTTCTTATCTTTATCTTGTGGCGCTACAAAAGGAAAAGTCCCAAACATATTTTGGGTCTGGTTTTGCATTTGTTCTTGCATTTGTACAAACAGGTTCTTGGACTGCTCTACATAATTGCTCATGGCATTATTCAATACAGGGGCCTGAATATTCATGAATTGCGCCCAGGCATCGGGACTGAACTGAGTACCATACATCCCCTTGGATTGATCAGCCAAACGCTCCTGAATATCAACAAAAGCCTGCATGTTTTTTTCAAGGTACGTGCCCATTACCCCCTGCATGGCATTGCCATAGAAGCGGATGATGTGCTCTAGCATGGTGGAACTGAACATGGGTACCCCGCCCCCTTCAAGCTCAAGAATAATTTGAAGCAAGATGCTTCGGGTAATATCTTCGCTGGTTTTAGCGTCAAGTACCTGAAACTTGACGTTATCCAGCACCAGTTTCCTGACATCAGCTAAAGTAATATAGGCACTGGATTCGGTATCGTAAAGTCGGCGGTTAGGGTATTTTTTAATAATACGCATTTGCCCGGTTTCTGGGGAATTTATCATAATAATTTATTTATATAATGAAGTGTACAACCCCACCACTAAAGGTGGGGCAAGGAATTACCCCATATGCAAGCCACCATTCACCGAGAAGTCCGCACCAGTGCTGAAGCCGGCATCTTCCGAAGCCAGCCATGCCACCATTGATGCGATTTCTTCTGGCGTACCCAAACGACGAACAGGAATAGTACCCACAATTTGCTCCAGTATTTCTGGACGAATGGCGCGAACCATTTCAGTACCAATATACCCCGGAGAGACGGTATTGACAGTAACGCCACGACTGGCTACTTCCTGTGCAAGCGCCATGGTAAAGCCGTGAATACCCGCTTTTGCAGTTGAGTAGTTGGTTTGGCCAAACTGGCCTTTTTGACCGTTAACGGAACTGATATTTATAATACGGCCCCAACGTTTTTCATACATGTGCTCAATAACCTGCTTGGTTACATTGAACAGACTGTTCAGATTGGTGTCCATGACCATTTTCCAGTCTTCAAGACTCATTTTACGGAAAACACCATCACGGGTAATACCGGCGTTATTCACCAGCACATCAATAGGACCATGCTCTTTTTTAACTTTATCAAAAGCGGCAACGGTAGAATCCCAATCGGAGACATTACCTGCCGATGCAAAAAACTTGTAACCTAGTGCGGCTTGCTCATCGATCCATTTCTGGGCATTACGGTTAGGCCCGCAACCGGCAATAACCTTGAAACCTTCCTTGTGTAAACGCTGACAAATAGATGTTCCAATACCGCCCATTCCACCTGTTACATATGCAATTTTCTGACTCATAAAATCTCCTGTTTATATTTACTAACAATACCAATACTATACTGCCTTAACTTTTACATATTTTCCGGGTGCCGCTTCTATCTCAGGGTAACTCCCATTACCTGGCGTTTTCCTTGCCCGCACTTTTTTGCCGGCATGAGAAACCAGCCATTCAGACCAGTCTGGCCACCAGCTACCCTGAACCTGGGTGGCATTATCAAACCACTCACTGCTAGCCGGCAAGCCCTGCACTGCCTCAGCCTCTGCATTGGCGACCCAATAATTGCGCTTGTTTTTGGCGGGCGGGTTGATCACCCCGGCTATATGACCCGAGGCCCCCAGCACAAAATGTTTTGGCCCCTGCAAGATATGCATGGAGGCATAAGCAGAATCCCATGGCACGATATGATCGTCTTTTGAAGCATAAATATAGGCCGGCATGTCCAGCAGGCCAAGGTCTACCGGTGTACCTGAAATACTTAGAAAATTGGGATTTTTAAGGTTGTTTTCCAAATAAGTATTACGGAAATACCAGGTAAAGAAAGGACCAGGCAAATTAGTGCCATCAGCGTTCCAGTAAAGCAGGTCAAATGCAGTGGGAGATTGTCCTTTCAGGTAGTTATTGACGACATAATTCCAGACCAGTTCGTTAGGACGCAAAAATGAGAACGTGGTCCCCAATTCGGCGGCTGAAAGCAAGCCGCCCTGCCCTAATTGCTGCTCGCGCAATGAGGCATGTGCTTCGTCCACAAATACATCCATGATGCCGGTTTTTTCAAAATCAAGGAAGGTGGTTAACAGGGTTAATGCCTCTACCGGATCCTGACCACGTTTACGGGCAACTGCCAATGCGCATGCCAGCATGGTCCCACCAACGCAGAATCCAAGCGCATTGATTTTTTCTTGCCCTGAGATGTCAGACACCACTGAGATCGCCTTTAACACGCCATTTTCAATGTAATCTTCCCAACTGGCATTCTGAATACCATCTTTGTCTTCCGGTAATGGGTTACGCCAGGACACAAGGAATACGGTATGGCCCTGGGCAACGGTATAAGCCACCAGGGAATTTTCGGGTTGGAGGTCTAAGATGTAATATTTATTAATACATGGCGGCACCATCAACAAGGGCGTTTCATGCACCGTAGGGGTTTGCGGTTTGTATTGAATGAGCTGAAAATACGGATTTTCAAATACCACTGAACCTTCAGTCATGGCAAGATTATGGCCCACCTCAAAAACCGTTTCATCGGTTTGGGTAATGCGCCCTTTTTGCATATCATGCATCAAGTTAGCCATGCCTTTTTGCAGGGATTCGCCTTGACTTTCCCGAAAGGCCTTCAAAGCATCGGGGTTAAGCGCAAAAAAGTTAGAGGGGGCAAAAGCATCCAGCCATTGCGTCACCGAGAATTTCAAGCGCTCCCGGTTAGCATCGGGAATTTCCAAGTGATCAACCCATTTATGCATGGTTTCGGCTGAAAGCAGGTAAAGATGGGCTAGCGCAGAGAACTGGGGATTTTGCTGCCAGGCCTCGCTATTGAAACGACGGTCTTTCACGGTGGGCAGACTTCCCTGGGTGGCCTGCAACATAAGTTGCCTGAAGTTTTCGGTGAACTCCGTTTGCAATTGCTGGAATTGCTCTGGGCTTACCATCGGCATCATCCATGGCATGGTTTTTGTAAATTGGTCATACTTCATTATTTTCGCCCCTTTTTATCCCGAAAATCGTTACAGCATTTACTCACATTCAAGTTCTAAGATAAAGGAATAATCAAAGTTATTCAACATTGCGACAAATAACGTTGTTTGAAGTGACGCTTATGCCTGCTGCTTTACCTTCCACGCAACAGTCACCATGCGGCCCGTCTGGCTTTGCCTTCGATAAGAAAAAAAACGGTCATGACTCATGAAAGTGCATAATCCGCTTTCTTCAACAGTACTTACGCCACTTTTTTGCAATCGATAAACAGCAAGCGCCGACAAATTGGCCAACCATTTCCCCTGATGATGTGGATGTGATCGAAAATACAACGCCTGATTTTCATCATTATTCATAAAAGCGTCATAAACCTCTTGACCAATTTCAAAAGCCTCAAAACCAATGGCGGGACCAATCCATGCCCGAAAATTTTTCTCCCGGGTTTTACTTCTCATTTTATCCAGGGTGTTTTCAAGCACACCATTCAACAGGCCTCGCCAGCCTGCATGAGCCGCACCAATCACCTCACCATTTTCCGAGGCCATCACCACCGGCAGGCAATCTGCCGTCATAATGGCAAGCACCTTGTTTGTTTGTGTGGTAACCGAGGCATCAGCCGTAACAGGCGAATCATTTGCGCCAGGCTGGTCAGCATCATGCACATAAGTGCCATGCACCTGTTCAAGCCACACCACTGGCCCCGGCACTAAACGTTGCAGCCGGTCTCTATTTTGTCCAACGGCAAGCGGATCATCGCCAGTATGCAAACCCATGTTCATTGAGTCATAAGGTGGCTGGCTAATCCCACCCTGCCGGGTAGTACAAAAATACTGCACGCCAGGCCATTGTTGCCCCGTAACCGTATTACACCTTGCCTGCCCTGCATTGTCAGGCCCGGTTTTCGTTACCGTCATTGTGGCGCCTCTTCCCATTGAATATTATCAATAACCTGCTGTATGTCTTGCGCCAGCAGGGACTCAAATTCACACATATTTTCAGTCTCGGGGTCTATGAATTGCAATCGTCGTGCATGCAGCATTTGCCGCTGCGCGCCCGCCAATGGCTTACCACCATACAATTCATCGCCTAGCAACGGATGGCCGATACTGGACAAATGCACCCTGATCTGGTGAGTACGGCCGGTTTCCAGTTTACATCGTACCCAAGACACTGCCTTGTCCTGCACCATCCCGGATGCCAGCAAGGCATAGTGGGTCCGGGCCTCTTTGGGCGCAATCGGCTGATCGGTTGACATCCGCACCGGGACTTTCCGATCACGTCCTATGGGCGCATCTATCAACCCCTGCGGCTTAACCCGCCCCATTACCAGGGCCACATATTCGCGACCCACCGTACGGGCCTGCAATTGCCGTACCAGATGCGTCTGGCTCTGTTCGGTCCGGGCAACCACCAGAAGGCCCGAAGTATCCTTATCAAGGCGATGAACGATACCTGCACGCGGTACGTGAGCCAATTCGGGAAAACGGTACAGTAAACCATTTAGCAAAGTACCGTGCCAATTACCAGCACCGGGATGGGTAACCAGTCCAGCCGGTTTTTCCACCACAATCCACTGGTTGCTTTGTTCCAAAACAGTAAATTCAACCGGCTCTGGCGTGAACGCAAGGCTTTCTTCAGCAACAGGTTCCCAGACAGCGATGATGTCACTGGGTCCCACAATTTGCCTGACTTTACCCTGCTTTTCGTTTACAGTTACACAACCCGACTCTATCCAGGATTGCAACCGGCTTCTTGAGTGTTCGGGAATTAATTGCGCCAGTATTTTATCAAGGCGATCACCCTTTACTGAAACGGGCACCCTGAAAATGCGCGGTTCTGTGTCAATAAATTCATCTTGTTGGGAAATTGAGGTATCAGACATGGATTAATAATCATATAATGTTGTGTCGCAATGCTAACATTGTGTGAACCGTTTTGGCCTTTAACTTACTGTAACCCATCTAATTATGCAAAAAAGTATTCTTCGTCACTCATTATTGGTGCTGTGTTCCCTGGCCTTGGTCGGGTGCAGTGGTGTGTTCAAAAGCCAGGAAGACAAAACACAAGGTTGGACAGCAGACCAGCTTTACCAGGAAGCCCGTGATAACGTACGGGCCTCCGAATGGAAAAGCGCCAGCCAGAACCTGAGTGCCGTGGAAACCCGGTTTCCTTATAGCAGCCAGGCGCAGCAAGCACTCATTGACCAGGCTTATGTATACTGGAAAGATGACGAACCCGAACAGGCAACCGCCGCCATCAACCGTTTCCTCGCATTGTACCCCAACCATCCTGGTACCGATTACATGCTGTACCTGAAAGGCCTGGTTACCTTTACACCGCCAAGTGCATTCCTAAGCAGCTATACCGGCCAGGACCCCAGCGAACGTGACCCCAAAGGCCTGCGCCAATCCTATCAGGCATTCAATGAGCTGATTACCCGCTTCCCTGACAGCCGTTACGCCCACGACGCACGCTCCCGTATTACATGGCTGGTCAGCACCATTGCCGAGAACGAAGTTAACGTTGCCGAATACTATTTCAAACGGGATGCCTATGTGGCAGCCATCAACCGCAGCCAGGCAGTCATTCGTGACTTCTCGGGTGTTCAGGCTGCCGAGCGTGCCCTGTACATCATGATGAAATCTTATGAAAAACTGGGTATGACCGAACAGGCTAACGACGCCAAACGGGTACTTGAGCAGAACTTCCCCGAGAGCAAATATTATGCCCAGGGTCTTGACGGTGACAAGCACTGGTCCGACATATTCAAGCCTGCTTCATGGTTTGATAATTAAACCCTTCAGCGGGTAAATAAAACCCCGGTAAAATGGCTTTTATGGCCAGCTTGCCGGGGTTTTATTATGAAAAAGTAAAAACAGAAATTGAATACAGCACTCTACTCAAGCCTAGAAAAAACCAAAAGCAGCAAAAGGATCCAGGCTTTTGAGGTCAGTTCTATAGTCTTGAAAAAATTCAGCTTTGATTTTCCTGATCAACCGCTGGTTCCGGTTTGGCAAAAAAATCAACCGCCTCTTCCAAATAACGGGTTCGACTAAAAGAAGGCAGGCCTCTCCAAAGCAATTTTCCATAAGGCTTTTCTACCAGCCTTCGATCACCCACCATTAATACCCCCCAGTCACTTTCAGTACGAATAAGGCGTCCGGCCCCCTGTTTCAGGGCAATCGCCGCACCGGGAATTTGATATTCAAAAAACGGATTACCCCCTTCTTCACGACAAGCCTTGATACGGGCCTCCAGTACAGGATCATCGGGAGGAGCAAAAGGAAGTTTATCAATAGCCACCAAGGTAAGGATATCACCCGGAAAATCCACCCCTTCCCAAAAACTGGCACTACCAACCAGCACGGCATTGGCATGCTGCCTGAATCGTTGAATCAGTTGCCCGCGGGTGCTTTCCCCCTGTTTCATGACCGGACGGTCTACCGCTTCCTTGTCAAAGGCTTTAATGAGCAAGTGGGCAAAATAATCAACCGCCCTAAGCGTGGTGCACAAGACCAATACGCCCCCAGGCGTCGCCTTGATCAGGGGCAGCAAGGTATCCACAAAGGCCTGGGCAAAATCTGGGGACTGGGTTTCAGGCAAATGATTAGGCACATATAACAAGGCCTTGTCTTTGTAATTGAACGGTGATTCCCAGCGTTCGGTGCGGGCGTTGTGCAAACCCAGCTGCCGCGTGAAATGAGAAAAATCCTTATAAACGGAAAGCGTGGCCGAGGTAAACACCCAGGCCTGATCCGGTTTTTTATAACGGGCAAATGTATGCACCGACAGGGGAGCCGAGTTCAACCGCAAATGATGCAAGCCAAATTCCACCCACCTTACCAGCACTTCCTGCTGACGGGATTTCTTATTGGCAACGGCTGTTTTTTCATTTTCTTCGGCAGAGTCAGGCTCTACCTCGGGCAAAGCACTGTGGGTCCAGCGATAAATTTTTGCCCTTAGCTCTGCACCACTTTTGGCCGCGGTCATCAAGTCCGGGTGCCGCTCTTGGACCGCCACCAGCATGCGAACCAGCTTATCCAGCTCGTCTTCCATATTGGCCAGTGTCTCGTTGAATTTTTCCGCTTCGGGTATTTGTTCGTAGGTGGCCCTTTTACCCGGCATTTTGTCTATACCGGCAGCCACCAGACGCAAATCCTTCACATAGTATTCCACTTTTTTGCAGGCCTCGCTCCAGCGTGCCGAATCACGTGCCTGAGCCAGACAGGCCACCTCGGTGGTTTTCAGGAAATCCATGATTTGCGAGGTGGAAACCGTATCACCCATGAAGCGGGTGGCCGTATCGGGCAACTGGTGTGCCTCATCAAAAATGACGGTATCGGCGGCCGGCAGCAAATCGGCAATACCCTCTTCTTTTAAAACCAGGTCAGCAAAAAACAGGGCATGGTTAATCACCACGACATCCGCTTCCTGTGCATTGCGACGTGCTTTGAGCAAGAAACAGTCTTTGACAAAGGGGCAATCCTGGTTCAGGCAATTCTCGCGGGTGGAAGTGGCCCTGCCCCAGATATCGGCATCTTCGGGAACCTGGGCGCAATCGGTTTTATCACCGGTGTGACTGCGGTCGGCAAATTGCCGGATATACCGTAGCTGCACAACCTCTTCTTTTGAACGCAGGGAACGGTCGTCCTGCTCCATCCGGCTTAAGTGATAGTGACAGACATAATTGCTACGCCCTTTAAGCAGGGCGACATGCACGGGCACGGCCATGAGCTTTTTCAGGCGCGGTACATCTTTGGTGTACAGTTGATCTTGCAGCGTGCGGGTACCGGTTGAAACAATGACCTTGCCGCCCGACAAAAACGCGGGTACCAGATAAGCCCAGGTTTTGCCAGTGCCTGTTCCGGCTTCGGCCACCAGTACCGATTTGGCCTGTATGGTTTCATCTATTGCCTGTGCAAGCTGAATTTGTGCATCCCGCACCTTGTAACCCGGAATGGCACCGGCAAAAGGCCCCTCTTGCAGGAACCAATCGGAAATTTCAAAATCAAGAACTCGCACACGCTTTCCAAACAACAAAAAATGAAGGCAATCCGCCCATACGCTATTTTAATGATAGTAACGAAGCAAGGGCACTTATCCACGCAAAGAGGACGAAATAATCCGGTATCAAGCGGCAAACATCCATACAAATTAACCGATATCAGCCCCCCCCCTCACCACAAGCCTGCCGCTTATGGCACAATTTACAGTTCGTTTTTAATTATTTTTAAGCAAACATGTCCGAAACACCAAGTACCGAAACTGCCACAGGCATTGATGAA
>CAZPNE010000048.1:0-11252 GCA_964588255.1 uncultured Advenella sp.
GTTCTCATTGTTTTTTATTGGATCGTAAGTAATTTTCATTTATATTGTATGCACGATTTGCCTGTTTCGCAATGAATATTTAATCTTTCCGATTTCCACGCGAGAGCGTGGGAACGAAAATAGATACTAGGCTCTTTGCAAATTTTTTTCTTTGCCTCTGTGACAAGATTGCGCACTGTGTTTTTTCAGGCTCCCATGCTCCCGCGTGGGAACCAGAAAGAAAAGTGCCAGGCCAATGTCATTGCAAACTCTTGGTTTGATTTATAATGGTTGTTTTATTATTACCCGCTTGCCGTATGTCCAACTTTACCATTGCCGCTTTATATAAATTTGTTGAATTGCCCAATTACCAGGCAATGCGTGAACCCTTGCAGGCTTTTTGCGAGCAGCATGATGTGAAGGGCACGTTGTTGCTGGCGCTGGAAGGCATTAATGGCACGATTGCCGGCCCACGCGAGGGGATTGATGCGGTGTTGGCTTATTTGCGCAATGACCCGCGCCTGGCTACGCTGGCGCATAAAGAATCCTGGTCGGAAGACCGCGAGCCGTTTCACCGCATGCGGGTGCGCCTGAAAAAAGAAATCGTGACCATGGGCCAACCTAATGTGAATGGGCAGAATGCGGGTACATATGTGAAGCCCGAAGACTGGAATGCCCTCATTTCCGACCCTGATGTGGTGCTGATTGATACCCGCAATGATTATGAAGTGGATATTGGCACCTTCAAGGGGGCGGTTAACCCTGAAACGGTTACCTTCCGCGAGTTTCCGCAATGGGTGCAAGAACAGGCCCAAGAGGGTGGTTTGCTGGATAAAAACAAGAAAAAGAAAGTGGCCATGTTTTGCACCGGTGGTATTCGCTGTGAAAAATCCACCGCGTACATGAAGTCGCAAGGTTACGATGAGGTTTACCATTTGGAAGGCGGTATTCTTAAGTATCTGGAAACCATTCCTGCGCAGCAAAGCCTGTGGGATGGTGAGTGTTTTGTCTTTGATGAGCGGGTTTCTGTAGGGCATGGGCTGGTGCCGGGGCCGTATATTCAGTGCCGGGCCTGCCGTCATCCTTTAAGCGATGAAGACCGCGCCTCTGCCCATTATGTGCGTGGCGAAAGCTGCCCGCATTGCTGGGACACGATTACTGAAGAGCAACGCGAGCGTTTTCGGGAAAGGCAACGCCAGGTGGATTTGGCCGAGCAGCGTCACGAGGGCCATATTGGTGCAAAAATGGATGAGCAAATCCGCAAGCGTCGTGAAGAAAAACGGGCGCAAAAAGAAAAATCCCGCCAATTGGCGCATGAGCTTGATCAACAAAAGAGCAAATAGTTGTTTTTTGTGTTGAAAAAAGGTAGAAACTAGTGCATACCCTAAGTGTGAATTGTCATATTGTGGTGCATAATTCATTCCATGCAGGTGAGGAGACAAATGCTCGGCAAAGACTGGGCAACTTGCTGGTAACGGCTCATAAGCAGTAAGCGGTGCCAAAATAAATACAAGAAAGGGCGATTAATGTCACAAGCATTAATCGCCCTTATTAATTTCAGCGCGGTTATGCGTTCCCACGCAGCAGCGTGGGAACAAATCGCTTAGGTTTTGGTGTTTAACAACACCAGCAAAGCACCGGTGCCCCCCAGGCTTTCAGGGGCCTGGATAAATGCCTGGGTGGCTTCCAGTTGCCGTAACCACGCGTTCACCATATCTTTTAACACCGCCTGCCCGTCTTTGGAGCCGTAGCCTTTGCCGTGAATAATGCAAACGCAGCGCACCTGATGCTGCAGGCAAGACTGAATAAACCGGTCGAACCGTTCGGCGGCCTGTTCTGCGGTAGTACCATGCAGATCAAGGGTGGCAGAGACGGGCCAGGTGCCGCGGGCCAGTTTTTTCAGCAGGTCTTTACTGTGGGCATGCTGGACGTAAGAGGAATCATCGGTCGGCAGGTTTTTGTCCACTTGCACGGGGCGGGTATCTTGCCGGGCACCGGGAGCCGGGTTAAGTGCGGCAACCGCCTTGCCTTCTGCCTGCGCCCGTCTGGCCAGTACCAGGGCACTGGCTGATTTCGGGGTGGCCACATGGGGAATGCGATTGCTGCCGGGCAAAGGGGTCACCCCCTTTACCGATTGCCGGAACAGGGCGGCGTCTTCGCTGGAAAGGGCCGCGGTAGCGGCACTGCCCGAAGCGGATTGTTTTTGCCGTGCCTGTTCCTTTGCCTGTTTTTCTGCCTTGGCCTGTTCCGCGCTATGTTTTTTCTGCATGCGCTTCAGGTCTTCAAGGCTACCTTTAATTACCTTCATTTTCCAACCAACGCTGTGCATCAAGGGCTGCCATGCATCCGGTACCTGCGCTGGTAATGGCCTGGCGGTAAATGTGGTCTTGCACGTCGCCGGCCGCAAAAACGCCGGGTACGGAAGTCATGGTGGCAAAGCCTTGCTGGCCGCTACGGGTTTTAATGTAGCCACCGTGTTCCATGTCCAGCTGGCCTTCGAAAATGCCGGTATTGGGTTGGTGGCCAATCGCAATAAAGGCACCGGTAACGGGTAATTCCTTGGTGGTATCATCTTGCGTGTTGCGAAGGCGCACGCCGGTTACGCCGCTGTCGTCACCCAGTATTTCTTCAAGTGTGTGAAACAGTTCCAGTTCCATATTGCCGCTTTCCACTTTTTCCATCATTTTGTCAATTAAGATGGGTTCGGCACGGAATTTATCACGGCGGTGAATGAGCGTGACTTTGCGGCAGATATTAGACAGGTACAGGGCTTCTTCAACCGCTGTGTTGCCACCGCCCACCACCACCACGTCCTGGTTGCGATAGAAAAAACCGTCGCAGGTGGCGCAGGCAGACACGCCTTTACCCATAAAGGCTTCTTCGGAAGGCAGGCCCAGGTATTTGGCGCTGGCACCGGTGGCGATGATTAAACTGTCGCAGGTGTAAACATTGCCCATTTCGGAATACAGGGTGAAGGGGCGTTTGGACAGGTCCACGCGTTCAATCTGGTCTAGAATGATGTCGGTGTTGAAACGTTCGGCGTGTTGTAAAAAGCGCTGCATCAGGTCTGGGCCTTGCACGCCTTCGGGATCGGCCGGCCAGTTGTCAACGTCGGTGGTGGTCATGAGCTGGCCGCCTTGCGCCATGCCGGTAACCATGACCGGATTCAGGTTGGCGCGAGCTGCATAAACCGCCGCAGAATAGCCAGCCGGGCCTGAACCCAGAATCAAAACCTTGGAATGTTTAACATCGCTCATTTATATTCATCCTATAATGGTAATCCACAATTATAATATGACTTATGGCACGTTCTACTAATACACTTTCAAATCGCACCGCTGGTCGTAATAAACGCAACCAGAAAAGCGGCTCTTCTCCGGCAACCGATCGCGTGGTTTCCCTTTTTGGCGAGGCCAAATGGGTGCTGTATGCCGCATTGGCGGCGGCGCTGGCATTTACCTTGTTTACCTGGCATCCTACAGACCCGGGCTGGGTCAGCACCTCTTCCAGCCCGCTTGTCCAGAACAGGCTGGGTATTGTGGGGGCTTATGTTTCAGATATCCTGTATTACCTGGTGGGGGTTTCCGCCTGGTGGCTGGTGGTTTGCTTTGTGCAAAGAATGTGGGTGGGCTATCGCCGCTTAATGAAACGCATTGTGCTAGACCCGGAGCTTGATTTACCCCGGGTGCACTGGGAGCAGGGCATTGGTTTTGTGATGCTGTTTTTGGGTTCAATGGGTTTTGAGGCCAGCCAGATGCAGCATCTGGGCGAGCAACTCCCCGGGGGCGCTGGTGGGGTGTTGGGGCAGCTTTTTGCCAATAACCTGCATATGCTTATTGGCCCCAGCGGTTCGGCCATTGCGCTGTTCCTGTTACTGGCATTGGGGATTAGTTTCTTTTTTGGTTTTTCATGGTTGGCCGTGGCCGAAAAAATCGGTTTTGCCATTCAGCGCGGTATGGGCAGTATTGGTGATTTTTTCAGTGCCCGCAAAGACCGCAAGGCTGGAGAGGCCGCCAAGGCAGTGCGTCAGGAAAACCTGGTTGAGCAAAAAGAAAAATTAACCCACGAGCAGCCGGTAAGAATAGAGCCGGCCATTACAACGATTCCCAAGGCAGAGCGGGTAGTTAAAGAAAAGCCACAAACCCCAACCCCTGTTGTGCGTGCTGCATCAGCAAGGGGGGTGGAAGACGCTTTGCCAGCCATCGACTTGCTAGACCCGGCCCAGGATAATATAGAAACCGTTGCCCCCGAAACCATTGAATATACGTCCCGCCTGATTGAGAAAAAACTGCGTGATTTTGGCGTAGAAGTAACGGTGGTGGCGGCCCAGGCCGGGCCGGTGATTACCCGTTATGAAATAGAACCCGCGACCGGGGTCAAGGGCAGCCAGATTGTTAACCTGTCCAAAGACCTGGCCCGTGCGCTTAGTTTAATTAGTATTCGGGTGGTGGAAACCATTCCCGGCAAGAATTTAATGGGGCTTGAATTGCCCAACCCGCGCCGTCAAATGGTGCGTTTGTCTGAAATTATTGATTCCAAGACCTATCACGACAACCCTTCAGCCCTGACCATGGTGCTGGGTAAAGATATTGCCGGTAATCCGGTGGTGGCCGACCTGGCCAAAATGCCGCACTTGCTGGTGGCCGGTACGACCGGTTCGGGCAAGTCGGTGGGCATTAATGCCATGATTTTGTCCTTGTTGTACAAGGCCGATGCCACTCAGGTACGCCTTATTCTGATTGACCCGAAAATGCTGGAGATGAGCATTTACGAGGGGATTCCGCATTTGCTGGCACCGGTGGTCACTGATATGCGCCAGGCCGCCAACGCGCTGAACTGGTGTGTGGGCGAAATGGAAAAGCGCTACAAGCTGATGAGCAAAATGGGCGTGCGTAATTTAAGCGGTTATAACGCCAAAATTCAAGAGGCGATTAAAAAAGGCGAACCGATTCCCAACCCGTTTTCTTTAACCCCCGAGGAACCCGAGCCCTTGACCACGCTACCCTTTATTGTGGTGGTGATTGACGAGCTGGCCGACCTGATGATGGTGGTGGGCAAGAAAATTGAAGAACTGATTGCCCGTTTGGCGCAAAAAGCCCGGGCCTCGGGCATTCACCTGGTGCTGGCGACCCAGCGGCCCAGTGTGGATGTGATTACCGGTTTGATCAAGGCCAATATTCCCACCCGTATTGCCTTTCAGGTGTCTTCAAAAATAGACTCGCGCACTATTTTGGACCAGATGGGCGCTGAAACCCTGCTGGGCCAGGGTGATATGCTGTTCTTGCCACCGGGTACCGGTCTGCCACGTCGGGTGCACGGTGCTTTTGTGGCCGATGATGAAGTTCACCGCGTGGTGGATTACCTGAAAGAGCAGGGCGAGGCTGATTATATTGATGGCATTCTGGAAGGCGGGTTGCCGGGTGAGACCGGTGATGGCCTGGGTAGTGTGACCGGCTTTGCCGATCCTGAATCGGATCCTTTATATGACCAGGCAGTGGCCATCGTGCTAAAAAACCGCCGGGCCTCCATCTCTTCAGTGCAGCGTCACCTGCGCATTGGCTACAACCGCGCCGCCCGCTTGTTAGAGCAAATGGAGCAGTCTGGCGTAGTGTCTGCCATGCAGTCTAATGGCAACCGGGAAATTCTGGTACCGGCGGGGCAGGAAGAGGGTTGATTATTTCAAGGCCGTAATTGGATTTACGCTTATGAAACAGTGTGGTGGGGATAATTCTGTTAAAAACAAGGCGAAGCCTGACGGGGTGGTTGTGTAAAGCGGGGTGGTTGTGTAAAGTTCAAACCCCACTGAATGACTCACGTTCCTTCGGGAATTAACAAACCAGATTTAGGACAGCCTGGCTAACAGTGGCGGGGTTTTTCCGGAGAATATGAATGAAAAAAAATGCGTTGCTTGTTACCGTTACCCTGGCATTGACCATTTCAGGCTGGGGGGTTCAGGCGCAATCCATTACCGTATCGCCTACTTTTCAGCTGCCCGAGGCAGGCCTGAATACCGATTTGCAGAACTTGAAGTTTGAGGAAATTCCGGCCGTTAAAAACACGGTGCAAACCGATGCCAGCCAGCAATTAAAAGATTTTATACGTAATGTGAAATCGGCCAGTGGCCAGTTCGCCCAGCAAACTACGGGTTCGGCTGCCCAAACGGGCTCATTCGGCTTCGAGCGGCCTGGCAAATTTTATTGGAATGTGGCTACGCCTTACGAGCAGCAGGTTATTTCCGACGGCAAAACCGTGTACCAGTATGACCCTGATTTAATGCAGGTTACGCAGCGCCCGGTTAACCAGGCGGTGGGGGCGTCACCGGCGGCTATTTTGTTTGGTTCGGGGTCGCTGGATGAAAGCTTTAACGTAAGCGTGTTGCCAGAACAAAATGGTCTGGTGTGGTTGCGTGCCACGCCCAAAGTGCCCGATGCCGGTTTGTCGCATGTGGATATCGCGTTTGCCAACAACTTGCCTGCCGAGTTGGTGATTCTGGATTCTTTCGGACAAACCACCCGCATCAAGATGCGCAATTTCAAGGCCAATGCCAAAATTCCGGCCAGCCAGTTCCAGTTCAAGGCACCAGCTGGGGTGGATACCGTTAGAATGTAATTTAATGAACGACAATGATTTATTTCAATCCCAGGCATTAAGTTCAGCGCCGCTGGCCGAGCGTTTGCGCCCGCGCTCGCTGGATCAGGTGGTGGGACAGTCGCATTTGCTGGCGCCGGGCAAGCCTTTGCGGGTGGCTTTTGAGTCTGGCCGGCCGCATTCCATGATTTTCTGGGGTCCGCCGGGGGTGGGCAAAACCACGCTGGCGCGTCTCATGACCCGTGGTTTCGATGCCCAGTTTATTGCCATTTCCGCCGTGCTGAGTGGGGTGAAAGATATTCGCGAGGCCGTTACCGCCGCGCAGGTGGCGCAGGGCCAGGGGCGCAAAACCATTTTGTTTGTTGACGAAGTGCATCGTTTCAACAAGGCCCAGCAAGACGCCTTTTTACCGTATGTGGAAAGCGGCCTGTTTACCTTTATTGGCGCCACCACCGAGAACCCTTCTTTTGAAATGAATTCGGCCCTGCTGTCCCGGGCTCGGGTGTATGTGCTTGAGTCGTTGGGGCAGGAAGAGTTGCTGGAACTGGTGAACCGGGCGGTCGAACTGGTGAATAGCGACCGTCCTGAGCATCCGGTAAATATGGATGAAGAGGCGCGTACGCAGCTGGCCGCCTGGGCTGATGGCGATGCCCGCCGCCTGATTAATGCGGTAGAGGTGGTGCTGGATTCGGCCATTGCTTCGGGCCGCGATCAGGTGGACAGTGCCTGGCTGGAAGTGGCCCTGTCACAAAACCTGCGCCGTTTCGACAAGGGGGGCGATGCTTTCTACGACCAGATTTCCGCCCTGCATAAATCGGTACGCGGTTCCGACCCCGATGCCGCCCTGTATTGGTTTACCCGCATGTTAGACGGCGGCGCCGATGCCAAATACCTGTCGCGCCGCATTGTGCGCATGGCCTGGGAAGACATTGGTCTGGCCGACCCGCGCGCCATGCAGATTGCCAATGACGCGGCGGCCACGTACGAACGGCTGGGTTCACCCGAAGGGGAACTGGCCTTGGCACAGGCGGTGATTTATCTGGCGGTGGCCGCCAAAAGTAATGCTGGTTATATGGCCTACAACCAGGCCCGCGCTTTTATTAAACAGGACAAAAGCCGCGAAGTGCCGCCTCATTTGCGCAATGCACCCACTAAATTAATGAAAGAACTGGGCCATGGCCACGCTTACCGCTACGCCCATGACGAACCGCATGGCTATGCCGCGGGCGAAAACTACTTCCCTGAAGGCATACGCAAACCCGGCTGGTACCGACCCGTGTCCAGGGGGCTGGAAAGTAAAATCGCTGAAAAAATGGCGTTTTTGAAGGAGCTGGATGACCAGGCGCGGAAGAAGTGACGGCCAACCACTCGTTCCCACGCTCCCGCGTGGTAACGAGTGAAATAGTAACGCAAATAAGTTGATTTATTATGAGTTTAAAGAAATTGAAAGTAGTGAAGTTGAAAACGAGTACGATAAATTGACAGAAGAGTTTGCGCTGGTGGATCAGTTGCTTTCCATGCGTTGCAACGCTACTTCGCGTGTTGCGATGCTTGACGCCATTTTTTGCGAAGAGAAAGTGAAAAGGTAAAAGTCATGATTGAAATCGTGCAAAATAATTCTAATTCAGATTTATTTCAGGCTCTTGGGTTTACCTGGGATCGCCCAGCGGTGCCAGATAATGTACCGGTGCATGATGTAAAACGTGCCTGTTTTCGTCTTCAGAAAATGCTGGCCCAGTATGTTTTTGATGCTAGTGTGCTAGAGGGCAATCCTTTTACCTATCCTCAAGTCCAGACTATTCTTGATGGCATTACGGTAGGTGGACATAGGCTTTCTGATCAAGACCAAGTCCTCAACCTTGCGGAAAGCACAAAAAAACTGCTTCAGCTGGTAAAAACCGGCACTTTCAGGTTGGATAAAGAAATCTTCACGACGCTGCATGCGATTGTTGCCAAAGAAGAGGCTTTTGAATGGGGGCATTTTCGTGGTGAGGGTGATGAAACCAATTACACTCCTCATGTAGGTCTTGGTACTGTTGAAAATTATATTCCACCAGCCACTCAGCCAGGTGCGCCTAATCTGAACAGGATTTTTTCTGAAGGTTTGGGGCAGTTGGAAACGTTGACGAACCCGCTTGAAAAAGGATTGGCCTTTTTTTTGTTTGGGGCACTGCAACAGTTCTTCTTCGATGGAAACAAACGAACATCCAGAATGATGATGAATGGGGTGTTGATGAGTAATGGTATTGATGCCATTTCCATTCCGGCTACCCGTGCCCAGGAATTCAATGAGAAAATGGTTGATTTCTACGTAAACCGTGATGCGACTGTCATGATGGCGTTTATGGTGGATTGTCATCCTGATGCCCGGTTGATGCAAATGGTAAATGAAAAGTAAGGTGTGTTCGTTACCACGCTCCCGCGTGGTAACCAATACCTTCTTGATCTGTTCTTCCCTGGATAATCGCCGGGCTGGCAGAATGCCGTTTATAATGGTAGCCTTTACTGCTCACGCAGCAATCAGGCGTGAAGCAAAATCTTCCGGCTTTCTGCCCGGAATACCAACATACTTGAACCCTGTTTAAAAAGAAAATTATGTTAGATCCTGTTTTACTGCGCAAAGATTTACCCCGGGTGGTGGCGGCGTTAAAACGTCGTGGCGTTGAATTTGATGAAGAACGCTTCAATGCTCTGGAAGCCCGCCGCAAGGCGGTTCAGGTAGAAACCGAAACCCTGCAGGCACAGCGTAATGCGCTGGCCAAACAAATTGGCAAACTCAAGTCGCAAGGGCAGGATGCCAGCGAGGTGATGGCCGAATCGCAGGCCATTCCCGGCAAGCTTAAAGAACTTGAAGGACAGTTGAACGAGATCAAGCAAGAGTTGGATGCATGGTTAATGTCCATTCCCAACCTGCCCAATGAGGCCGTCCCCGATGGCAAAGACAGCGATGACAACGTTGAAGTGCGTCGCTGGTTACCGGGCAAGGAATATGTGAAAGACGAGATGCCGGCCGCGCTGGGCTTTGAAGTGGCCGATCACGTGGCGCTAGGCGAAAAACTGGGTATGGAGTTTGATACCGCGGCCAAGCTGTCGGGTTCACGTTTTGTGTTCATGCGTGGCCAAATGGCGCGTCTGCACCGAGCCCTGGCGCAGTTCATGCTAGATTTGCATACTGCCGAACACGGATACACCGAATGCTACACCCCTTACATTGTGAACAGTTCCACCCTGTTTGGCACGGGCCAGCTGCCCAAGTTCAAGGAAGACATGTTCTGGGTCACCAAAGGGGGAGACGATGAACCGCAGGTGGACGATCAGGGCAACCCGGTAGCCAAAGAAGAGCTGTATCTCATTTCCACTTCTGAAATTACACTAACCAGTACCGTGGCCGATGAAATTGTGCCCGGTGCCAATTTACCCATCAAGTTAACCGCCCATACGCCTTGCTTCCGCTCCGAGGCCGGCAGTGGTGGCCGTGATACCCGTGGCATGATTCGCCAGCACCAGTTTGACAAGGTGGAAATGGTACAGGTGGTTCACCCCGAGAAATCTTACGAGGCCCTTGAAGAAATGGCCGGGCATGCTGAAAAGGTATTGCAGCTGTTGGGTGTGCCTTACCGTGTTGTGTTGCTGTGCGCGGGCGATATGGGTTTTGGGGCGACCAAAACCTATGACCTTGAAGTATGGATTCCCTCTCAGGATACCTGGCGCGAGATTTCTTCCGTTTCCAACTGCGAAGCATTCCAGGCCCGCCGCATGCAGGCGCGTTTCCGTAACGAGCAGGGCAAGACAGAATATGCCCATACCCTGAATGGTTCCGGCCTGGCCGTGGGCCGTGCCTTGGTCGCGGTACTGGAAAACTATCAGCAGGCCGATGGCAGCATTGTGGTGCCCGAGGTATTGCAGCCTTATATGGGCGGCATCAGGGTGCTTCAACCTTAAATGTTCGTCCCCACGCAGGAGCATGGGGACGAGAAAAATCCTGCCCCTGCTCGTTCCCATGCTCCTGCGTGGGAACGGGAAGACTCCACGTGGGAACGGGAACGTAAAATGCTCCGCGTGGGAATGGGACCGTAATATTCTTGGTTAAAGTTGATGCTGAAAAGGCATGTAAGAGCGGAATAAGTTTTGCATATCAAGGCCTTGTCTATTTTCAATTGGACAAGGCCTTATGTTTGGTTTAAATATAAAGACATCGTCAGATATTTTTCCGTGTTCAAATTTAATTGCCGGCCCGGGCACAAAATCTGCCGGGCAGCATTTTTCACAAAAGTAGATTGAATTTATGTTATTTGTTTTATCTCCCGCCAAAAAACTGGATTACGACACACCGCTGGCTATTCAAAAACATACCCAGCCCTTTTTTGTTCCGCAGGCCGCCGAACTTATTAACATTCTTAAAACCAAGTCTGTCGAAGAAATTTCAGCCTTGATGAGTTTAAGCCCGGCCTTGTCCGAGCTGAACGCAAACCGTTATGCTGCCTGGGTTCCTGCGTTTGACCAGCATAATTCACGCCAGGCCCTGTTTGCCTTTAATGGCGATGTATACGAAGGGCTTGATGCGCAAACCCTGAATGAAAGCCAGGTGGACTGGGCCCAGGAACATATTGCCATTTTAAGCGGGCTGTACGGGGTGTTGCGTCCGCTGGATTTAATGCAGCCTTACCGCCTTGAAATGGGCACCC
>CAZPNE010000049.1:0-10827 GCA_964588255.1 uncultured Advenella sp.
GTGCTTTTGAAAACGATGTTGCCCAGTGTGACTTGACCATCACCACCTATGGCAACGTCGTTGCCGCGGCGAACACAAACAATGGTAGTAGCGTGAAATTGTTCCATGAAATTCTTCCTGTAGTTTTCGTAGATGGGGTTGGCAGGAAGAATTTCAAGGGAGGGAAATGAAGATTTTTAATCGCCGTAGAGTTTTTGGCGTTTTTCGCGTCTTTCCTGGGCTTCCAGGGAAAGGTTGGCGGTTGGACGGGCCAACAGGCGGCGCAGGCCAATGGGTTCTCCGGTTTCTTCACACCAGCCATACTCTTTAGACTCAATGAGCATCAGGGATTGCTGAACTTTCTTCAGCAATTTGCGTTCACGGTCTCGTGTACGAAGCTCCAGGGCGTGCTCTTCCTCGATCGTCGCACGGTCTGCCGGATCGGGAACAAATTGGGTCTCGCGAAGGTTTTCTGTCGTGGCATCCGCGTTATTGAGAATGTCTGCTTCCAGTTTCTTGAGTCGGTCTTTGAAGAACGCCAGTTGCTGCTCGTTCATGTAGTCCTCTTCTGGCATGGCGAGTAACTGTTCTTCGGTTAATAACGGTTGTTCTGTGATTGTGTCGGTATTGTTAGCTGATTTAGTAGCCATCAAACACTCCGTTCAGTAGTACTGCTTATTAATCAAATCAATGAAGGCGTGTTCAGGAGATATCAATTATTATATAAAGAATCAAGAACCTGCCATCATTGTGTGTTACAAATTTACTGCCTGCCTTAGGCAAGGCATTGCGTCAGGCCGTTGGTAAATACGTCTTTGGGCAATTTGCGACCAATGAAAACCATTTTATTGTAAGGTTTTTCTTTGGGGCCCCACAGTTTCCCGGGTTCTGCGCCCATAAGCATGTGAACCCCCTGAAACAGCATTCTTTGTTTTACGCCCTTCATGTACAGGATGCCTTTGTAGCGGTACAGGTCGGGACCAAAAACCTGCACGACACCGCTGAGAAATTCTTCAAGGCGTTGTGGATCGAATGGTTTGTTGGAAGAAAACACAAATGCACCGATTTCATCATCGTGATGAGCGTGATGATGGTTGTGTTCGTGATGGCCATGTTCGTGATGATGGTCATGGGGGCAATGTGCGTCGCACTCATGGTCATGATCATGGTGATGTTCGTGATGGTCAGGGTGATCGTCTTGCAGGAATTCCGGGTCGATTTCCAGAATGCTGTTCAGGTTGAAACCGGTTACATCAAGGACTTTGTCAAGATCGGCTTCGCCAAAATGCACGGGCATGATTTGCGCGCGGGGATTCATGTGTACCAGGCGATGTTTTAACGAGGCATATTCCTCATCGCTGACCAGGTCTTTTTTGGAGATCAGGATACGGTCTGCAAAACCAACCTGTTTCTGTGCCTCGGGTTGGGTATCCAGGGTTTGCATGCCATGTTTGGCGTCTACAACCGTGATGACGGCATCAAGGCGGAAGTATTCGGCAATCCCGTCATCCATGAAAAAGGTCTGGCAGACTGGGCCAGGATTGGCCACACCGGTTGTTTCAATGATAACGCGCTCGAAATTGAGCTCGTTGTTCATACGGCGGTTTTTAAGGTCTGTCAGGGTTTTAAGCAGGTCACCGCGAACCGTGCAGCAGACGCAGCCGTTGTTCAGTTCTATGATTTCTTCATCACTGTCCTGGACCAGCAACTCGTTATCGATGCTTTCTGGTCCGAATTCGTTTTCGATGACGGCAATTCGCTTGCCGTGAAACTCGGTAAGGATTCGTTTTAGTAGAGTGGTTTTTCCTGCACCAAGGAATCCGGTTAGAACGGTGACAGGAACCATTTTATTGGCTTGTGCCTGGGTAACAGTCATAATTATGCTTCTTAACTAACATCGCAGGCAGACTTTCTGCATGGCGAAAATTTTCAATATAATCGGAGAATTACATCACAGCTTTCATTATCTGGCAAACAGATATCAGTGTCTTTACAAAAAATTGAATCAATTTAGTTGTAAACCCTAATGTTGCCAGTACAACCTAAGGAAAAAAGCGTTTTTGTGGTGCAACATCCCATGATGGGGGTATTCATGCAAAATACAAGACCTGAGTCAGGCTTTACGTATTTAAATGCATTAATGATTGTCTTGGGGTTGGTTTTTTGCCTTGCATTGTGCACAGGTAGCCCTAATTTCCGTTTCGTTGGACGTTAGCGAAAAACCGGTGTTGGCGATCAGGTTTTTAAGCTGGCTGCTGATTTCAGGCGCGCTGATTTCAACCACTTTGCCACATTGCGTGCACACCACCAGTAAATCATGGTGATGACTGTTGACATCGATACAGGCAGTCCAGGCGTTGACGGCATCCAGGCGGTGGATAAGTCCTTCCTCTTCCAGAAACTCAAGGGCACGATAAACGGTTGGCGGTTTGGATTTCGGGTGAATGGCCAGCATGGCATCAAGCAATTCATAGGCCTTGAGGCTACGGGATTCTTCAAGCATGAGCCTGAGCACCTGCTGGCGGATGGGCGTAAGCCGTTTGCCACGAGACTCACAGAGCTGCTCGGCTTCAAGCAGTCGCTGGTTGACCGATTTATGCGAGTGAGAGTGGATATGAGTGGGATGCATGAACGTTTTTAATAATAAAAATAATAAGTTGATACTTTAGGCCAATGTACCACGAAGCGAAAAAAAGTGTATCGGCAAGGGTAATTTTAATGACATTGCCGATTATTTTATGTTTTAATATGTTATATCATATCATTTGTTGACGGTTTTACCTTTATCAACTTTTGCTTATTTAACTCAGCCCATTGTTATGCAAACCTCACTTTCCAGCCGCCATTCCGTTCCTTCCCATTCCGCCAGTCAGCGGATTCAGTCCCCATTGCTCGATTCCGCATTGGCAAGGGTGATTCAGGCCGGGCTTTTTCTGGTGCTTATGTGGGCCGTAACCGGCTACGTCATGGGGTGGTTTCCGGGGGTAAGCACACTGGTTTCAGGTATGACCCTGTGAATCCTGTTATCCGTCTGAATAATGTATCGCTCGGGTGGCGGGACAAACCGGTGCTTCAGCATGTTTCCGGGCAGTTCAACCAAGGCACGCTAACCGCAATCCTGGGTGCGAACGGGGCCGGTAAATCCACCCTTGTCAAAGGCATCATCAATTTTCTCAAGCCAATCACGGGCAGCATTGACATTGCCCCGGCTTTTCGCAAGGAACTGACCTTGCTACCACAGCTCAGCGACCTGGATCGCAGTTTTCCCATTACGACTTATGAACTGGTGGCCATGGGGGCATGGCGCCGGATCGGGCCCTGGCGGCAATATGGCAAGACAGAGCGTGCCCGCATCTATCATGCAATTGAAGAAGTGGGATTGCAGGCGGTTGCCGATCATCTGATTGGCAGTCTTTCGGGTGGGCAGTTGCAACGGGCCCTGTTTGCCCGTTTAATGGTGCGTGACGCACAGGTATTGTTGCTAGACGAGCCTTTTGCCGCGGTTGATGAATATACCTGTGAAGACTTGATGCGCATTATTTTAGGCTGGCATGCTGAAGGGCGAACCATTATTGCCGTTTTGCACGATGTGGACAGGGTCAGGCAATGTTTTCCCGAGACGCTTTTACTGGCCAGGCAAGTGGTGGCCTGGGGTAAAACCGCTGAAATCCTCTCCGAAGAAAACCTGCAGAAAGCCCGTCGGCTGTCCCTGGGAGGTTTCTGATGGGTGGTTTATACGAGATTTTCCTGTCTCCCTTTGTTGAGTTCGGGTTTATGAGACGGGCCCTGTTTGGTGCCATTTTTCTGGCAGTAGCCACTGGTCCACTGGGCGTGTTTCTTATTTTGCGGCGCATGAGTCTTGTGGCGGACTCCATGTCACACGCCATCTTGCCGGGGGTAGCTGCGGGCTTCCTGATTGCCGGGGTATCCTTGACGGCCATGCTGGTTGGAGGAATGTTAACCGGTTTGCTGGTTGCCCTGCTGGCAGGTGTGGTGTCACGGCTTACATCCCTGAAAGAAGATGCCAGTTTTGCCGCCTTTTATCTGATCTCCCTGGGTCTGGGGGTCGTACTGCTGTCCTTGAAGGGCTCCAATATGGATTTGCTGCATGTCCTGTTCGGTTCCGTGCTGGGGCTGGATGACAAGGCCTTGCTATTTATCATGGTGGTCAGCAGCTTGACCATTTTGCTTTTGTCTTTAATTTACCGGCCCTTGATTATCGAGTGCCTTGATCCTGGATTCCTGCGCTCAGAGGGTGGTGGCGGGTCGCTGGTCCACATGCTTTTCCTGATGCTGCTGGTCGTGAACCTGGTGGCCGGTTTTCAGGTTTTGGGTACCTTGATGGTGGTGGGCATGATGATGTTGCCGGCTGCCGCGGCCCGATTCTGTGGACGTACGGTAGGCAAGCAGCTTGTGTTTGCGGCCGTTATCGGTGCCTTTTCAGCCTATGCGGGGTTAGTGGTTTCCTATCATTACAGTGTGCCCGCTTCATCATCCATCATTCTAGTTGCCGGTCTGTTTTATATCCTGAGCTTGATGTTTGGCCGCCAAGGTGGCGTTATTCGCAGTCGTATTCGTTTTTTTAATTAATAACAGGATCTAATAATGAAATTCCAGGTTTATCTGAAAGGGGCGCCAGTCATGGTGTTGGCCGGTTTGTTGGGCAGCGCCTTGCCCGTGTATGCAAAGACTCCCATTGAAGTGGTAACCAGTTTTTCCATTCTGGCTGATATGGTGAAAACGGTGGGGGCCGATCAGGTTAACGTTGTCTCATTGGTACCCACCGATGGCAATTCACATGAAGTGGAACTGACGCCCCAGGATATCAAAAAAGTGTCGTCTCCTGATACCAAACTGCTGTTTGTCAATGGGCTTGGCCTGGATAGCTGGACCGATCGTTTGCTTGCCTCTTCGGGATTCAAGGGCAAGGTTATTGTTGCCAGTGATGGCGTGAAAGTGCGTAAACTGGAGGAAGAGTCCGGTCATGATGAGCACGATCATGAAACCGGGCACGAACACGACGAACATGATCACGGGGATATTGATCCGCACGCCTGGCAGGATCTGGCCAACGGGCAAGTTTATGTTCGCAATATTGCCCAGGCTTTGTCGCAGGCTGACCCTGAGAATGCCACGCTGTATACGGGCAATGCCCAGGACTACATTAAACAGATGCAGGCTCTTGATGAACAGGTTCGCAAGGCTATGTCAGACATTCCTGCCGAGCGTCGCAAAATCGTGACGACCCATGATGCTTTCGGTTATTTTGCCGATGCCTATGGGCTTGAGGTAATTGCCCCATTGGGAATCTCTACATCGGCCGAGCCTTCCGCCAAGGCCATTTCTTCGGTCATCAGGCAAATCAAGGAACAGCAGATACCTGCGGTGTTCCTGGAAAATGTGAAAAACAATAAGTTGCAGGATCAGATTGCCAAAGAAACGGGCGCAAAAGTGGGCGGGATGCTGTATTCGGATGCCTTATCCCAAACTGGTGAAGCCGCTTCTTATCTGGGCATGATGCGTAACAATAGCCGTGTTATTGCCGAAGCGATTCAGTAATCAGTTTTTACGCTTGGCCCTTGGATGCGCCTGGTCATAGGCTTTGGCCAGGTGCTGGAAATCCAGCCGGGTATAAATTTGAGTGGTAGAGATATTTGCATGGCCAAGCAGTTCTTGTACTGCCCGCAGGTCTTGGGCCGATTGCAGCATATGGCTGGCAAAACTGTGGCGCAAGACATGGGGGTGTATTTGGCCGGGTACTTCCGATAGCAGGGAAAATTTCTTCAGTTGCAGTTGCACCACCCGTGGGGAGATGCGTGAGCCGCGCTCCCCTAAAAAAAGGGCGTTTAAATCGTTTTTTGGGGTTGCCGGTTTTAGTAGCGACGGACGGGCTTCCAGCCAAATTAAAATGGCTTCCTTCGCCTTCTTGCCTAACGGAACCATTCGTATTTTATTGCCTTTTCCCCTGACGGTTAATTCCTGTTCTGCCAGGTTAAGCCAGCCGTCCGACTCATAATTGTCTTTTTTAATGTAATGCGTGTCCAGTTGCACCAGCTCTGCCAGGCGCAGGCCGCTGGCGTAAAGCAGTTCGAACATGGCCTGGTCGCGCAGGTGGACCGGGTTGTTTTGCAGGTTGCTGGCGGGGTGATCCAGCAGGGCTTGGGTTTGTTCTACCGATAATGCCTTGGGCAGGCTTTTGGGTACTTTGGGTGTTTTGACATTTTTTGCCGGATTGATGCTTAATTTGGCCAGTGGCACCCACCAGGCGTAAAAACCGCGCCACGCGGATAGAATACGCGCCAGGCTGCGTGGGCTCATTTGACTGGCATGCAGGCGGGCAATGGCGGTGCGGATTTGCGGGTTGGTCAGGGTGGTCAGATCGGTATCAGGATGCAGCCTTGCCAGCTGTGCCAGGTCTCTCCGGTATGCCGCCAGGGTATGGGACGAGTAGCGCTTGTGGGTGTTCAGGTACGCCAGCCATTGTTCCATGGCGGCAGGCAGGGAATGAGACATTTTATTTTATAAGGCGGCTAAGGCAGGCACTGGCCAGTTGTCCCAGATTTTCCAGAAAAACCGTGCCCATGTCTGGGGTAAAGTGGGCTTCATTGCCAGAGCCAAAAACCAGCAGGCCAAATGTCCGGTCGTCTGTTTTCAGGGGAACCAGAGCCACCGAGGCGGGCTTTTCTGCAAGCCAGTCATGGGCAGGAAGATAGCCTTCGGGGCCACAATAAGGTCTTTCCAGTGAATGGGCGTAAGCATGTAGCCGGGTATCTTCATCAAGCTTGAATTTTTTTGCCCGCAGCATGGGCAGTTCCCATAGACGCAGGGAGACGTCAAGCTGTTCAAAGGCCTGCTTCAGGCCATCAAGAATGCTGGCGGGTAATTTCTGGTTGTTTTTTTCAGCCAGCATTTGTGTGCACCAAAGCGTCATGCTGTTGCTGATGGAGGCGTTTGAGTCGGCATGGTGCATCAGTTCAGCCAGCTTCCATTCAAGCGCTTTGCTACGCTTGCGCAGGGTCATGACTTGACGTGCACCTAAAGACAGGGTGCGGTCTGCATAGGGGTGTGGAATGGACAGGCTGGCAAACAGCTGGGCATGATCTTCAAAAAAAGAAGGGTTGTTTTTTAGAAAAATGGCAACCTCATCCGGCTCAAACGTTGTCTCTGACATAAGTCTATTCTTCCTTTAAGCAAAAATCTTTAACCAGTATATCAATATCAACCTGGCCAGAAAACACGGTGGTGGCCGGGCCAGTCATTTGCAATCGGGTGCCATCCCATTCAATCGTTAAGATACCCCCCCGGGTCTGGACGTTTACCGGCGAATCAAGCAGGCCGCGACGGATGCCGGTGGCCACAGCAGCGCAGGCACCAGTGCCGCAGGACAGGGTTTCACCCACGCCACGCTCATAAACGCGTAGCCGTATATGGTTACGGTTGACAATTTGCATGAATCCGACATTGACGCGATTGCCAAAGCGGGGGTGGGTTTCTATAAGTGGACCCTGTTCTGCAACGGGGGCTGTATCAATATTGTCAACCAGCAGTACCGCGTGCGGATTGGAGATGGCCAGCGCCGAGAGAGCAACTGTACTGGCATTGGGCAAGGGTAGTGTCCAGATGGTTTCCTCATGTTCCTTGACGTGGCTTAGGCCTTCCGTATCAAAGGGCAGGGCCGCCGGATCGAAACGGGTAATACCCATGTCAACGGTTACGCTCTTGTCTTCTTTTTCTTCAAGAATAATCAGGCCGGTGGCGATTTCCGCTTTTAGCGGGTTGCGGCGGGAGAGTCTTTGTTCGTGTACAAAACGTACGAAGCAGCGTGAACCGTTGCCACAATGTTCAACCTCGCTGCCATCGGCATTGAAGATGCGATAGCGGAAATCGGCTTCGGGGTGGGAAGGTGCCTCTACCAGTAGAATCTGGTCGGCGCCGATGCCAAGCTGGCGATGTGCCAGGGCACGTGCCCGTTCAGGGGTCATTTCAATGGGCTGGCTAACGCCATCGATAACAATAAAATCATTGCCTGCGCCATGCATTTTTGTAAATTGCCAAATCATCGGTGTCTGATACGTAAAAAAAACCAAACCTATTATGAACTGAAACTTCCCTGAATGCGGTTTTATAACCAGGTCTGTATCAATAAATTTTTTCCTCGCCGTCGGGGCGGGTCTTGAAACGGCGGTGAACCCAGTAATACTGGCTGGGTGCTTGCCGGATCCATTGCTCGAGCAACTGGTTGATGCGGGTGGTTGCCGCTTCAATGCTTTGTTCCCCGGGAAAGTCCTCAAGGGGTGGCAGTACCTGGACATGATAATAGCCGGTAGCCGGATCCCAGTGGCTGACAATGGGAACCACCGCCGCCTGCCAGGATTTGGCAATTTGTGCTGTGGTGGGCAAAGTGGCAGCGGGGATATTGAAAAACGGAACGAAAATGGAGCCTTTGCGGCCAAAGTCCATGTCGGGCAGGTAATAAACCGGCGTGCCTTCCTTCAGGTGGCGGAGCATGCCTCGAACCCCTTCCTTGCGGCTGATTAGGTGAATTTCGTTGAAGCGGCCACGTCCTTCCCGGACAATATCGTCAATTTCCGGGTCGTGCTGCGGTGTATAAATCGTGGCCGCTTTTTTCAGGGACATGGAAAGGCGGGTGGCAGCGGCATCAAGCGGTACAAAATGCGGAGCCAGCATCAGGATGGGACGCTTTTCCGCCAGGAGTTTTTCTATATGTTCAAATCCCTGCAGGTGGATGGTTGCCAGGATACTTTCTGATGAACCGAACCAGAACAGGCCACGGTCGACAATGGATTGGGCCAGGACCCGGAAGTGTTCTTTTTGCCATTGTTGGCGTTGCTGGATTGAGGCCTCAGGGAAACACAAGTCCAGGTTTTTGCGGACGATAGCGGCCCTGCGCTTCATGAGAAGGGGTGACACGGCACTGAGCAGATAGCCCAGTTGCTGGCGTCGCTTGTGTGAAGTGTTGCCAAACCAGTTGAAGACGGCGTCAAGGAATTTTCTTTTGGTGGATTTCATGCAATAGGAAATTTATGGCTGTATCAATCAGCGCAAAGAAACCCTAAACAGCGAAGGTTTCAATAGGGTTTTAACTACAAAGCAATTTAACATATGCGGCGAGTGGATGGAAATACATAGGTTAAGAAACACTAACAAGGGACCGTCAACGGGGGGTTAGGGTAAGGTGTTTGGCAGTTTTTCAAAAGATTGCCAAAGAATCTGTGATGTAAACAGGGACTTTGCTTGGAAAAAGTTATAAATGTTTTAAAATGACCAACAGTCGCTGAGTTAACCGACAACTTGCGGGGCGACATGAACTGGTTTCATAAAACACCGCTAAAGCGTCGCGCCTTAACATTATTTCATTTGAAATAAGGGTGCTGCGCGTTCTTACCTCAAAAAAGTCGGAGTTTCTGACATTATAAAAGGACGCTAATTAAATGGCTCAAAACGATTTTTTATTTACTTCCGAGTCTGTTTCCGAAGGTCATCCTGACAAGGTGGCTGACCAGATTTCCGATGCTATCCTGGATGCCATTCTTACCGAAGATCCTGCTGCCCGCGTTGCCGCCGAAACCTTGTGCAATACCGGACTGGTCGTGTTGGCTGGGGAAATCACCACAACGGCAAACATTGATTATATCCAGGTTGCCCGCGACACTATCAAGCGCATTGGCTATGATAATACCGCTTATGGGATTGATTACAAAGGTTGTGCCGTGCTGGTTGCTTATGACAAGCAATCTCCCGATATCGCCCAGGGCGTGGACCGCAGTCCTGATGAAATCCTTAACCAGGGTGCCGGTGACCAGGGCCTTATGTTTGGCTATGCCTGCGATGAAACCCCTGACCTGATGCCAGCGCCAATCTGGTATGCCCATCGTCTGGTCCAGCGCCAAAGCGAATTGCGCAAAGACGGTCGCCTGCCATGGTTGCGTCCCGATGCCAAGTCACAGGTTACTTTCCGCTATGTTGATGGCAAACCTGCAGAAGTGGATACGGTGGTGCTGTCCACACAGCATGCCCCTGAAATTTCGCAAGCTTCCATTCGCGAAGCGGTTATTGAAGATATTATCAAGCCCAGTTTCCCTGAAGGCCTGATTACACCTAAAACCAAATTTCTGGTGAATCCGACCGGTATTTTCGTGATTGGTGGACCGCAGGGCGATTGTGGCCTTACCGGGCGCAAGATTATTGTCGATACCTATGGTGGTGCATGCCCACACGGTGGTGGTGCCTTCTCGGGTAAAGATCCTTCCAAGGTAGACCGTTCGGCTGCCTATGCCGCCCGCTATGTGGCCAAGAATATTGTGGCTGCAGGCCTGGCACGCCAGTGTCAGGTTCAGGTAAGTTATGCGATTGGCGTGGCTGAGCCTATTAATATCACAGTTTATACCGAAGGCACTGGCGTTATTCCCGATGACGAAATCGCCTTGTTGGTGCGTGAGCATTTTGACCTGCGCCCACGCGGGATTGTGCAAATGCTTGACCTGTTGCGACCTATTTACGGCAAAACCGCCGCTTATGGTCACTTTGGCCGTTCCGAGCCCGAGTTCAGCTGGGAAGCGACCGACAAGGTCAATGCGCTGAAAAACGCCCGTTAACAGGTTCATCTAAAAGGTGTCTTGCCATCTTTTGGGGCAAGGCACTTTTTGAACTTTCAAGAACGCGTTTGAGGTAAACTATTTCGAACATTTCCGAGGGGCGCTGCGACAGTTTTCCTGTATGGCATGATTGGATTCATGCCATAACAGTACATTCTGCCAGGCTCGGAATACATCTTTTTTCATGTAACGGCGCTCATCATTAACCTGCTTTGTAGTTGATGGTGAGACA
>CAZPNE010000050.1:0-10777 GCA_964588255.1 uncultured Advenella sp.
GCGTGAAATTGTGGTGGCAGTTGGCCGGACCCTGGATTAAACAACATTGGCGCATCAGCATTCTGGCCCTGTGCCTGGCTTTATCTACTGTCTTTGCCGGTGTGGGCCTGCTCACCGTATCCGGCTGGTTTCTAACCGGCGCCTTTCTGGCCGGGTCAAGCGTGGCCTTCAATTTATTCGTTCCTTCGGCACTGGTACGTGGCCTGTCAATGTGGCGGATCGCCTCACGCTATGCCGAACGGGTATGCGGCCATATTGTCACACTAGATTTGCAGGCCGAGATCCGCACCGGCAGCTTTGCCCGGCTGGCCGCCTTCAAGCCAGCCCAATTGGCACAGTACCGTGACGGTGACTTACTGGCTCGCTTAATCAACGATATAGAACGGCTGGATACGTTCTTTTTACTGATTATCACGCCGGTTTTTACGGCAGTTATTGCCGGTGGGTTTTTCAGCCTGCTCATGGGCATGGCCTTACCCTTGGTCGGCTGGATCCTGCTACTGATACTATGCCTGGCAGCCGGTGTACTGCCCTATTTGCTGGCCCGTAAAACCGCCGCGGCCGGGTTAGCGGTACAGGCCGCCAATGCCGAACTGCGGGCCCTGGCCCATGAAGCCATTGCCGCCCATACCGATTTGCTGGTTTTTGGCATGACCTCGGTCGCACAAGAACAGTTTGACCAGGCTGGCCTGCGTTTGGCAAAGGCACAGCAACGGGTCACGCAGGCCGGCAGTTTTGGCACGCTGGTGCAGCAACTGTTAATGGGCAGCCTGGTACTGGCGCTTTTATGGCTGGGTGCCAATGCGCAGGCGCAACAGGAATTGTCTGCTCCGGTATGGGTGGGGCTTTTACTGGGATCAATGGGCCTGTTTGAAATTCTGTCTCCCATTATGCGGGGTGCGGCAGGCCTGGGAGCCGTGGAAGCCGCCGCCCGGCGTATTCAGGACCTTACCGTTAACCCAGTGGCAAACACGCCGGCAAAGGCCGGACAAGTCCAGGCAACCGCCATTCTTCCTGCCACAGGATCATTGCACTTGCAAGATGTCTGTGTCGCCTATGATAACCAGCCGGTTTTAAGCCAGCTTGACCTATATGTGGAACATGGCCAGCGTATTGCCATTCGCGGTCCAAGCGGAACGGGTAAAACCACCTTGCTAATGGCCATCATGCAGGTACAGCCATTATCATTCGGCACCATTACATATGGCGATGTCAATTTAACGACGGTAAAGCACTCATTGCTTTACCAGCGCATTGCCCTGCTGTCACAACATTCACCGGTATTTATGGGCACCATTCGCCACAACCTCTTATTGGCCGACCCTGAAGCCACCGACGAGCGTTTGTGGGAAGTCCTGAAACACGTTCATTTGGCCAGTCATATTGAACAGATTGGCGGCCTGGATGCCTGGACCGGTGAAGGGGGAAACACCTTGTCTACCGGCCAAATCCGCCGTTTGTGCCTGGCGCGTGTGTTGTTGTCCAAGGCAAGCGTCTGGTTACTGGACGAACCCACAGCCGGCCTTGATAAAACCACCGCCGATGCCTGGTTTACCAACCTGAAGCAGGTAGCCAAAGACCGGACCGTGATTATTGTGACCCATGCCAACTTGCCTGATGGCGTGGTTGATGAAAGCTTTGTATTGACTAACGGGTGTTTGCACCTTGAACAGCAAAAAACGGTCGTCAGTTAACTGACGACCGTTTTTTACCCTGAAACCACGCGGGCTTCTATTGACATGCCTATTTACAGCTCACCGTATGAATGCAAGCCCGACAGGAAGATATTCACACCCAGGAAGGCAAAGCTGGTAATAATAAGACCGGCCAGTGCCCAGTAAGCGGCAACCGTACCGCGCATGCCTTTCATCAGCCGCAAGTGCAACCAGGCCGCATAGTTTAACCATACAATAAAGGCCCAGGTTTCTTTAGGGTCCCACTGCCAGTAAGTTCCCCAGGCATCAGCGGCCCATAATGCGCCCAGCACGGTTGCCACGGTAAAGAAAGCAAACCCCACTGAAATAGCCCGATACATGATGTCGTCAAGAACTTCTAGCGGTGGCAATTTGCTGGCAATGGTTTTGCGGGCCAACAAAATGCAGGCCACAATAATAACGCTAATGCCAAAATACAGGATCCAGAAACCGAAGTTTTCCTTGTCACTGAAAATGAACGGTTCAGAGACCATGGCTCCGCCAATCAACAACAGGGGAAGCATGGGTTTCCAGGAAGTTGTTTCACCGTGCTGCTTGACCAGATAGGCAAAGCCCACCATCGCCGCCAAGGCAAAGGTGCCATAGCCAATAAAGTTGGCCGGGACGTGCAGTTTCATCCACCAACTGCGCAAGGCGTTATTAAGCGGTGTGATAACCGCCGCATCACGCTCGAACGTGTACCAAAGCAGGAAAATGACCGCTGCAGAGATAACAAGCAGGACGAAACCGCCCAAGGCCCGCGTGTTATAGCGTTTTTCATAGTACAGGTAAAAAACGGCAGTAATCAGGCAAAACAGCACGAAAACCTCGTACAGGTTACTAACCGGAATATGTCCCATATCAGGGGCAATCAGGTGCCCTTCACGCCAGCGCACCAGCAGGCCGGTAAAGCCAAAAAACACGCCTGTCCAGGTGAAAGCGGTTCCCATCCAGGCAGCGGTTGGACTCACATAACCCAGCCAGTAAACCACGGTTGCCATGAAAAACAGGGCACACATCCATAAAATGGCCGACTGTGAAGACAACAGATATTTAAGCAGAAACTGGTTATCGGCCTGTGCCAGGTTGCCATCATACAGGCCAATGGCCAGCAAGGCCGCCACACCACAGGCAATCATGAGCATGCGCAACGGCCGCCACAGCCAGCCGATCCAGGTAACAAAAATGGTGGAACCGGCCAGAATGTATTTCTCGTAAATATCCATTTCATTAGGATAAGTCAAGATGGCATACGCTGCCCCTGCCGCCAGGATCAGAAAGAAAATCAGGTCGGTCCAGTCGGGCTTGCCGCGCAAGACACGATTATCACCGGTTTCTGAAATTTGCTCTTCCCACTTCGCTGATGGACGCGTTACCGGAGAAGGTTGCACCAAGGTATTGGACATGTTCAATTCCTACTTTTTAGTCAAATCTGAAAAGTCTTGCCTGAAGCGCTTGAACTCTCGGTTGAAGTCCAGCGTTCTTTTTTGTGAAGTCATTGCTGACATGATTTTACTGCTATTTTCCGTATCACCCGGTTTAATCCACATCCAGATACGACGGTCACGAATATAAAACATGGAAAAGACACCAATAATCAGGAACAGTGAACCCAGATAGACAGAGCTTTTACCCGGCGAACGGGTTGCCTGCAGGACACTGGCCTGGATATGTTCAAAAGTTTTGATCTGCAACATAACGGGGGCCGGGTAGGCACTCAAATCGGACAGGGCACGCAAGGACAGATCAAACCAGCGAGCCTGTTTTTCAGCCTCTTCACGATTGCCAAGCGAAATGGGTGCCATGCCTGCCTCAATGCGGACCAGGTTACGCAATTCAACAGCACTGAAAAGCAGGTAATCACGCAGGATTTTTTTCATGGGTTCACGCAGGTTTTCGGGAATCCGTTCCGCTTCGGGAACATTAACACCGTCAACGTATTGATCAATGCCCATGAAGCCGCCTTTTGCAAATATGCCAAGAGCCTGCTCGGCCAAGGGGGTAATCATATCGGCATTAAAGCGCTCATCCCGGGATTTTTCAGCAAAAGCACGGGCAGCCTTGCTTCTCATGTCAGGGTCCTCGAAAGCGGCCCGCATGGCCATGAACTCATCAAGTGTCCCTTTATCATCGGCAGGCATGCGAACATAACGGAACATGCCTTCACCCGGCAACTGTATACCCGCCAGAAAAACCAGCGAGTCATCCAGAAACATGGGCAACATGTAATTGTTATATTTAACCGATTGGTTATTATCATCGCTAAGGGTATAAGCCACGCTGGGACCTACGTTCTGTACTTCACGGTCTTTCCCTGCCGCACTGCCGGTAACCGCCAGAATTTGCTCTTCAAAGCTTTTGGGTTGCAAGGCATCGCTGCCGGCATTCAGGTTTTCAACGTTGATGGGCTTGAAGTCATCAATCGTCACCCGGTACTCTTTGTTTTCCCCGTTAAGCGTGGTGGTTAATTTAGCGTTACCACCCACCTCCATATTCAACTCAAAGGTTTCAGTTGCCTGCCCGCTAACAGGATAGCCGGTTAACTGCAGTTTGGAACCACCATCATGGAAACTGGACTGATAAAGGGTAATGCCATTTTTGGCAAACGGATGGTTAACCTCGATAATGCGGTTTTGTACTTCTTTGGTTTCAAGATCGGTAATAGTAACGTCACTGGCAAAGCGCTTGGGCATGCCATTGGTTTCATAATATTCGATAATGAACTTGTTCAGCTTGATCTCAAATGGCAAAACCTGCAGGAATTGTTCACCGCCCAATCCTAGCAAGGCGTAACTGGAGTTACCGCCTTCGGAAATGGATACGTTGCCACGAAAACTGGGGTTGGCGGAAGAAAAACGGGTTTCTTCGGCAACATCGGAAATATATTTCGCGGTTGCCGGGATGGGTGCTTTGCTGCCAAACCAGATTTGCAGACGGTTGGGCAATTCGCTGTCAAGCAGGCCGCCAATACAAATCACGACAATGGCAACGTGGGCAAAAATATAACCTAACCGGTTGGCGCTACCTTTTTTAGCGGCCAGCAGCACACCATTTTCCGAGACTTTCTCACGGAAGCGGTAACCTTCTTTTTTCAGCCATGATTTGGACATGCGCACAGCAGTTTCCTGGTCGAAACCAACGTCCACATTCAATTTATGGGGAAACGCCCGCAAACTGCCTTCGCGGATATACTCACGGAAGGAACGCATGTCCTTGACCATTTTGGGCGTATTGCGAAGCAGGCAAATAGAAGTGGAAATGACCAGAAAACCCATAATAACCAGGAACCACCAGGTATTATAGATTTGTGACACGCCGAATTTACTGAAAACCGTATACCAAAAAGTGCCGAATTGATCGGTATATTGAAGTTCTGTCTGGTTTTGCGGCAATACCGTACCAATAATACTGGCGACACAGATAAACGAGAGCAGGCTCACCGCAAAGCGCATTGAGCCCAACAGTTCAAAAAAATCAGCAGCCCATCTTCTGCCCGTGGTATGTTTTGCCATTATAAATTATAAAATCATAAGAAAATAGGGAGCGCCGATGTACGGACTCCCTATCTTAGATAACACTATCTGAAAAAGTTCCCCCGAATTGATCGGAAGTAACAATTTAACAAATTAACGAATACCGGCAGCGTAATCGGCTACCGCTTTCATGTCTGCACGGTTCATGCGATTGGCAATGACGCCCATCATGTTTTCCATACCGCCATTTTTACGATAACCGTCTGCAAAGGCAAGCAACTGAGCCTCGAGGTACTCGGGGTGCTGGCCAGACAAAGCCGGGAACGCGGAAGGCATACCCTTACCCGTTGCGCCATGGCAGGAAGCACAGGCAGGCACATTGCGGTCGGGGATACCGGCACGCCAGATTTCACGGCCACGCTGGACAACGTCAAGATTGGCACCCAGTTTTGCGGTTGCCGGCTGGGCAAGGGTTTGCTTGCTGATGTAACTGGCCAGGTTCTGCATATCTTCCGGCGTCATTTGGGCAGCAATAGGATCCATCATGGTTGGATTGCCCTGAGCATCAGTACGGTTACTTGACTTGGCACCTTCAGGCTTCTGGAAATTCTTCAGCTGATTGATGATGTACTCATAAGGCATCCCGGCCAGACTTGGATACATGGGAACCATGCTATTACCGGCAACACCATGGCAGGCTACACAGGCCAGAATACCACGTGACATGTCACCATTGGCATACAGTTCCTCTCCGACCTTGACGTCAGGCTTGGCGGCAAAACTGGAAGCGCTCATGGCCAGTCCCATGGCAACGCCACTTGTCACTAAAATTTTTGATAAAACTTGCTTCATGAATACCCTCTATGATCGCAGTGGATCAGTACGCATTGGTCTAAATTAGCGTCTATTGTAAAAGATAATGCTTATAAACGTAGGAGTATAAACCTCAATCGCCAAATTTAGGCGATTTTTATGGATAAGGATTATACAATAGGGGCTTATTTTTTATTTATTCGAGCGTACTTGTGTCAATTTTACATCGGGCATCCTTCTTTACCTCAGCAGCAAAGCTGCATCAGCTGCCTCCACCGTCGGTTCCCGAAGTATGTTTTGTGGGCCGCTCCAATGCAGGCAAATCCTCGGCCATCAACGTGCTTGCCAACCAGAAAAGGTTGGCATTTTCCAGTAAAACACCCGGACGCACCCGCCTGATCAACATGTTTGGCCTTCCCGATCCGCTCGACCCGGAACACCCATTGGGCTTTCTGGTCGACCTTCCGGGCTATGGCTATGCCTCGGTTGCGCGTGATGCCCGTGAAGAATGGGCCGATGTACTGGGTGCCTACCTGCGTGAACGCACCTCCCTGGCCGGCATCGTGCTGCTGGTTGATATCCGCCGCGGCGTGACCGACCTTGACCGCCGCCTGGCCAACTGGATCGCCCCCTCTGGCAAGCCCGTTCTTGTTTTATTGACCAAAGCCGATAAATTGCCCTATGGCCAGCGCCTGAAAGCCGTTGCTGCCGTGCGCAAAGACCTGGCGGATATCGGCGCCCTGAATGCCATCCCTTTTTCAGCCACCCAGCGTATTGGCCTAGAAGAGGCCGATCTCAAAATCATCAACTGGATTTCACCAAAGGTTGTACCATGAGCTCAATTATTACTGCCGATTTCCCCGCTTCACGCCCCCGTCGCAACCGTCGTGACGACTTTTCCCGCCGACTGGTCCGGGAAAACATTCTCTCGGCCAATGATTTCATTTATCCTGTCTTTGTGAAAGAAGGCAACAATTTGCACGAGCCCGTGCTGTCCATGCCCGGTGTCGTGCGTTATTCTCCCGACTCCATCTTGCCCGTGGCAGAAGAGTGTATCAAACTGGGCATCCCGGTGTTGGCACTGTTCCCATCCATCGACGCCTCGCTGAAAACCCCCGATGGCATTGAAGCGACCAACCCCGAAGGGCTGATCCCGCGCGTGATCGCCTCATTAAAAAAAGAATTCCCCGAACTGGGCATCTTATGTGATGTGGCCCTGGATCCTTACACCAGCCACGGCCAGGATGGCCTGATTGACGACAGCGGCTATGTATTAAACGAGCCCACCGTTGAGATGCTGGTCAGGCAGGCATTGGTACAGGCCGAGGCCGGTGCCGATTATGTTGCCCCCAGCGATATGATGGACGGGCGCATCGGCGCCATTCGCCAGGCCCTTGAAGCCCGCAATTTCATTTACACCCGTATCATGGCCTATTCCGCCAAGTACGCCAGTGCTTTCTATGGCCCGTTCCGCGATGCGGTGGGTTCTGCCGGTAACCTGGGTAAATCCGACAAAATGACTTACCAGGTAGACCCGGCCAACCGCAATGAAGCCCTGCGTGAAGTAGCCGCCGACATCCGCGAAGGTGCCGACCTGGTCATGGTCAAGCCCGGCATGCCCTATCTGGACATTGTTCGCGACGTCAAGGAAATGTTCCGCATGCCCACCTATGCCTACCAGGTCAGCGGTGAATACGCCATGATCAAGGCAGCGGCCATCAACGGTTGGCTGGATCACGACAAAGTCATGATGGAATCCCTGCTTTGCTTCAAGCGGGCCGGTGCCGATGGCATCCTGACCTACTTCGCCATCGAGGCGGCCAAAATCCTGCAGCAACAGAAATAACCACCTGGTGGCCATGCCATCGCCACCTCAGGCATTTCATCAAACCAATCTGGCCGACACATAATCGGCCAGATAAATATCAAGATATCCTGCCTTACCCATAGCTATTCTTGCCAATTGTCATTAATATGAACAAACCATATCAACAATCAGCAAGAGGCAATACCATGAAAATCCTGATCGCTTACGACCTGCGCCTGCTAGGTTCACGCTTTAGCCGCTTAAAGGAAATCATCGACGAACATTTCCCCAACCGTTGGCACTGTTTTGATGCCGGTTATGTCGTTTCCACCAACCTTGACACCAACCAGGTACGCGACCTGCTTTTACCCGCGCTTAGTGTTAACGACTGCCTGCTGGTTAGCGAACTGGGCAGCAACTGGGCAGGTATCGGCATTTCTGAAAAAAACCGGCTCCTGCTCGAAAGCTAATTCATGCCAAAGCCCGTTTCCTTATACGGGTCAGGCAAGTAATCCCGTTCTTACGTTAAAATTGACCTTTGTGCTTATCACAAAGGTCAATTTCATGAAATCAGATACCAGCAATTGCATTATTATTTACAGCACGGTTCCCGACCAACTTCTGGGCAAACGCATCGCCCATATTCTGGTTGAAGAAAAACTGGCTGCCTGTGTGAACCTTAGTTCACCCGGCCTGTCTATCTACCTGTGGGAAAATGTGGTCGAAGGCACCGAAGAAATCACCTTAACCATAAAAACCACCCAGGAACGCCAGCAGGCATGTATTCAGAAAATTGCCGAGCTGCATCCTTATGAAGTACCCGAAATTATTGTTGTGCCCATTTTAGATGGGCACTCCCCCTATTTATATTGGGTCCAGCAACAAACAAAAAATTGAGTCAAGTCCCATGATTGCACCGCTGTACAAAAAAAGTCTCTGGTTATTTTCTGTTTTCATCCTGTTTTTTTTCGCTGCCATTTCTCCCTTACAGGCAGAGGAAGATTTTCTTGATCCCGAAAAGGCATTTGTGTTTTCCGCCCAAATGCAAACCGACAACCAGCTGAAAATCAATTTTGACATTGCGCCAAAATATTACATGTACCGCGAGCGCTTTGAATATCACATTAAAGATGATGACAGCGCCACACAGGCAAATCAGCTGCTGGGTGTACCCGTTTATCCGTCTTCCGGAAAGGTCAAATACGACCCCACTTTCGACAAGGAAATGGAGGTCTATTACAACCAGGTTGAAATCCAGTTACCCCTAAACAAAGGCAGTGATTCTTTCACCCTTGAGCTGATTGGCCAGGGCTGTGCCGATGCGGGCCTGTGTTATCCGCCCATGACGTACGAAATTGGCTTAAGCCCCACCGCTACCGGCTATGAAATTACCGCGGGCAAAGGCGCCGTATTGGGCGGCCCGTCCCTGACGTCCACAACAAACGGTAATACAGCCAGCAACAATATCTCCCTGTTCGATGCCGGTGACACCGATATTGCCGCCTGGCTAAGCGATGCGAGTCTGATGAAAATCATCCTGCTCAGCTTTGCCCTGGGGGTTCTGCTGTCCTTTACTCCCTGCGTCCTGCCCATGCTGCCCATCCTGTTATCTATTGTGGTGGGTGACCGCAAGGCGGGCAATGCCACCGTTTCACGTTTCAGGGGCCTGAACCTGACGCTTATGTATGTGCTGGGCACATCGGTTGTCTATACCATCCTGGGCATACTGGCCGCCTCTATTGGTGCCGTTATGGCAGCCTGGATCCAGAACCCCTGGGTACTTGGCCTGTTTGCCGTTGCTTTGGTCATTCTGGCGATTGGCATGTTTGGGGCTTTTACCATCCAAATGCCGGCCAGCCTGCAGTCTTCCCTCAATGAAAAAGTCTCCCGCATGCCGGGTGGCCGCCTGGGCAACGCCTTTTTCATGGGCATTATTTCCGCCCTGATCTGCGGCCCTTGCGTAGCGGCCCCCCTGGCGGGTGTACTGCTGTTCATTTCACAAACCGGTGATTTGACGACTGGCGGCCTGGCCCTGTTTGTCCTGGCCTGGGGCCAGGGCACGTCCCTGTTAATCCTGGGTACCTCTTCTGGCGCCCTGCTCCCCAAGGCCGGCCCCTGGATGGACGTCATCAAGAACTTCTGCGGCCTGTTGTTGCTGGCTACCGCGGTTTGGATGATCATGCCCATCACCCCTAGCTGGTTCAATATGCTGGCCTGGGCCTTCCTGTCCATGTCCCTGGCACTCTTGCTGGGTGCATTTACGCCCTTGTCAGGCAATAACGGGATTCTGAAGCTGCTCTTCAAGGCGACCGGCCTGCTCTTTGCCTTGTGGGCAACACTGCTCATACTAGGGTTGGCCACAGGCGGGCAAAGCGTGCTTAGTCCACTCAAAGGCCTCAGCGTGGGTACTGGCAGCAGCCAGATATCTGCCATGCGCGGTAACAACGCATCAGTAGAAAAAACCCCGTTTGTGCTGGTTAAAACACTGGCAGAGCTTGAAACCACGGTGGCAAATGCCGGCAAACCCGTCATGCTGGATTTTTATGCCGACTGGTGCATCTCCTGCAAGGAAATGGAACTCTTCACCTTTTCCGACCCCACCGTCAGGCAGAAACTGGGCCAGATGCTGCTGTTGCAGGTAGATGTCACCAAGAACAACGAAGCCGATCGCGAGCTGTTAAAACGCTTCAAACTGTTTGGCCCGCCAGGCATTATCTTTTTCAATGGTCAAGGCCAGGAACTGGAAAGAATACGTGTGGTGGGTTTTCAGAATGCCGAGCGTTTTTCCAGCACCTTAGACAAGGTGTTATTACCATAAGCAATCGCTGGCTACGCCTAAGCCAGCAGAATTTCTACCGGAGCCTGCTGCAGCAGGGTGTTTATAGTGCCAACGGGTACTGCATCGGACACCAGGCAATCCATTTGTTCGGCACTCACCACTTTTACATTGGCATTGCGACGATACTTGCTGGCATCGACCAGCACCACCA
>CAZPNE010000051.1:0-10642 GCA_964588255.1 uncultured Advenella sp.
AGCCTTCAAAAAGGTTAACTAGGGGGTTTCACAACATGTTACACAAAAAAAGTCCAGGTAATTGTGATTCTTGTGTAACGGATATTTGTGCCTGTAATAAACAAGATCTGTTTGTTTACAGATGATTGAACCAAATTTGCCGGATACTGAGTTTTAAACTATTAAAATGTTATTTTATTAACGGTAATGCACTATTATTAATGGAATAAAGCAAATTTTAAAGAGGTTTTCTAAAACATTTGCGTTAAACCAAGCTTGGTGTGTTTTTGTATTGCTATGCACTTACTGGCATTTTGTAACAAATAAGGCTTGTTGCATATCGGTATATACGATAGTTTTCTTGATTTTTTTATGACGAACATTAATTTAATTGGAATCGAAACCTCGGGCTCCGGCTCTAGTGTGGCCTTGTTGAACGCCAATGCCCAAGGCAATGCCAAGGTAACGGTTCGGCACAATGAACTGGGCCAGCAACACGCCGAGCGCCTGTTGCCCATGCTAGATGAACTGCTGGAAGAAGCCGGTTTGCAAAAACACGATATCCACGGCATTGCTTTCGGGCAGGGGCCAGGCGGGTTCACCGGTTTGCGTATTGCTTGTGGCGCCGCCCAGGGGCTGGGTTTTGGTTTGGGGGTGCCAGTCTATCCGGTAACTTCGCTGCGGGCCACTGCCGAACTTGCGCGTACGCAGGCCGTTGGCCACTATATTGTCAGTGTGCTTGATGCCCGCATGAACGAGGTCTTCATGGCGGTCTATCGCCACGATGCCAATCAGCCAGATACGCTGGAAACGGTCCAGGGTCCCTGTCTGATTGCCGCTGACCAGGTTTTATCCTGGCTCGACAGCCAGCGGGACGAATGGCAGCCGAATGCGGGTGAAAATATCCGTTTTTTACTTGCCGGTAATGCCCTGGCCGCTTATGCCGATGTATTGATGAGGCAAGAAGGTATAAGCTATGGGCCGTCTGAATGGGCGGGGGCTGATACGATTGTGCGGCTTGCCCTGCCTGCCTGGCACAATAAAACGTTTATTCTGGCTGATCATGCCAGTCCACTGTATGTCCGTGACAAGGTGGCCTTTACCACACGCGAACGTGAGCAGGGGGCGGGTGGGAACCCCAAGGCCAGCCTGCCGGTTAACCGTCACCAACCGTTACCCGAAAGCCTCAATCCGCCTGAAGAGGCCGATTATTTGGTGCAGGCCATGCAGGAAGAGCATATTGATGCGGTGGTGGCCATTGAACAGGCGGTACAGGAAAAGCCCTGGACCAAAGGCAATTTTCTGGATGCGCTTAACGCCAATTACCCGGGCTGGGTCATTACAGACAGGCAAAACACCATTTTGGGTTTTGCCATGCAAATGCTGGCTCCCGATGTTTCCCATTTGTTGCTAATTGGCGTGACACCGGGCTTTCAGGGGCAGGGGCTTGGTGGCCGCTTGCTGGCCTTTACCGAGAATAGGCTTAAAGAGGCGGGCCTGGATATGCAGGTGCTTGAAGTACGTCCTTCAAACCAGCAGGCACGGGCTTTTTATGAACGGCACCATTATGTGCAAATTGGTGTGCGTAAAGGTTATTATCACGGTAATAATGGTGAAAGTGAAGATGCCCTGGTCTTGCAAAAGAACGTGGCTTAATGGTTTATGGTATCCAATAATTTAACCCCTCCGGTTCCGGTTCGGCCCAATATAAATAGCTTGCAGGTATTGTGGCTGCAAGAGTCGGGGATAGACCGTCTGTGGGGCGAGTCCCTGTTACCAGTTATGCCCAACAGCCAGGCAGATGCGGCTGTGGCTGTAAAATCCGGGGTGCCCAGGCCTGCTTATCCAGGCACGGCAAAAGTGTCTGACAACAAGCCAGAAGAGCGGCCGCTAGCGACACAACGGTCAGCGGTTTCACGGCAGCCTTCCCGCAATTTTACAAGGCAAGCACTGCCGCAAACCCCGAAAGAAGAACCACCAGCTGTTGTGTTGCGGCCGGATATCAGTCATCTTGACTGGCCCGGCTTGCGTGAAAGTGTCGCCAATTGCACAAGTTGCAGTCTGGGTGAGCACCGAAGGCAGGCGGTTTTTGGTGAAGGGGCGCTGCCTTCCGACTGGATGTTTGTTGAAGAAGCCCCGGGTGAACAGGATGATTGGCATGGCCAGCCCTTTATGGGCAAGGCGGGAGCCCTGTTTGACAATATGCTTAAAGCCGTTAATTTGCAGCGGGCAACCGTGTTTATAACCCCGCTTGTCAAATGCCGGCCGGTTGCCAATATTGCGCCATCAAAAGAAGAGGTAGCCAGTTGCATGCACTTTTTACAGGCACAGATTGAACGGGTCCGGCCCAAGTGCATCGTGGTTTTCGGGCGTGCCGCCAACCTGCTTCTGGGCAGTAATGAAACCATTGAAGCCTTGCGTGCAAAAGATTGTTTTATTAATGATGCAAATGGAAAACAGGTTCCCGTTGTCGTGACGTATCACCCCAACCATTTAATGATCGCCCAGGCCGATAAGGCACGGGTATGGCAGGACTTGCAAAAAGCGTTGCAGATTATGCGTTCCCGTTAATTAAACTAAGTATTTTGTTGCGCTCGCCCGTGGCCGATGTCGCCAATTTCATTGAAGGTGTCAGGGTAGCGTTTTTTATTGATCAGGCACCAGACAATAATAAAAGACATTAATACGGCGACAATAGAACCAAAAATAATAATGATGGTATTGATGTGCATGTCAAAGGCCACCATGGCGCCATAGGCGGCGACCATGAACAGGATGTTAAGCTGCTCATTGAAGTTTTGCACCGCAATGGAATGCCCCGCTGAAAGCAGGACATGCCCGCGGTGTTGCAGCAGCGCATTCATGGGCACCACAAAGAAACCGGCCAGGCCACCAATTAAAATGAGCACCAGATAAACGCTCCAGTCACTTTTGGTGATGGTCATGAGCATGACGGCCAGACCCATGATAATACCAACAGGCAACACGACAAGCGCTTTACGTAATGGAACCAGGCCGGCCAGTACCGAGCCAAGCACGGTGCCGATGGCGGCGACCCCCATTAAATTGGCCGATTGGGCAATGCTAAGGTTTAAATGGTCTTGTCCCCATTGCAATACCACCAGTTGCAGGGTTGCCCCGGCACCCCAGAATAAGGTGGTAACCGCCAGGGAGATTTGTCCTACTTTGTCTTGCCACAGGATTTTGACGTAACTGAAAAATACCTTGCATAGCTTGACAGGACTGGATTCCTGTTTAGGGTAAACAAAGTGTGTGTTGGGAATTAACAGATTGCACAGGGCTGCCATGATATAAATGGTGGCAATAACCACGATGGCCGCTTCAGCCGGTGTTTTGGCAATGCTACTGATAAACGGGTTTGCCAGTAGCCAGCCCGACATGGTCGGTTCGGTCAGTTTGCCACCCAGGACCACACCCAGGATAATGGAAAGGACGGTCAGGCCTTCTATCCAGCTGTTGCCCTTGACCAGGTCGTTGGGGGGAAGCAGTTCGGTCACTATGCCATACTTGGCAGGCGAATAAGCGGCGGCACCGATACCCACCAGCGCATAGGACAAACAGACAATATAAGCGTGTAAAGAGTGGTTGCCGCCTGCTACAAACTCAAAGCCGAACATGAGCAGGCAACCGGAAATTTTAATGGCATTGGTGACAAACATGACTCTTCCTTTGGGGAAAGAGTCTGAAATGGCACCAACGAAAGCGGCTAGAATAACGTAGGAAAACGCAAAAAACCATTTCATGGCTGGTGTCATCCAGTCTGGCCCGTTTAACTCGGCAATGAGCGCTATTGCGGCAATAAATAAAGCATTGTCGGCAAGCGAAGATAATGCTTGCGCAATCATGACGAGATAAAAACCTTTTTTCAACCGAATTCCAATTTTTTGTTTTTTACTGTGAAGTGACCTGACCGCTGGCACAAAGAAATAAAGTATTGCCAACCGTTTTTTTCAGTTACCGTGAATGTAAAACCGAGGTACTAAAATTTAGTGGAGCGGTAACTTTTATTGACTATATTTCGTGTGTAGCTGGGTTATTATATAAGGTTTAGGGCTTCATGCAACTTGTCATTCACAAATTGCATGAAACCAATTTCAATATCGTTTTCTGTCCATCAACGTGCGTTTAACCCAACTAAAATTATCCGGCTTCAAATCATTTGTCGACCCAACCACCATTCCTGTTCCCAGTCAGCTGGTAGGCGTGGTGGGTCCCAATGGTTGTGGAAAATCCAATATCATTGATGCCGTGCGTTGGGTGCTGGGCGAAACCAGGGCTTCCGAATTGCGTGGCGAGTCCATGCAAGACGTCATTTTCAACGGTTCAGGCAATCGCAAGGCGGCAGGCCGGGCTTCGGTCGAACTGGTTTTTGACAATAGCGAGGGCCGTGCGATAGGGCAATGGAGCGTCTACGCCGAGATATCTGTCAGGCGAGTGCTTACCAAAGACGGTACCAGCAGTTATTTCATTAATAACCAGCAGGTACGCCGTCGCGATATTCACGATCTGTTCCTGGGTACTGGCCTGGGTGCCAGGGGTTATGCCATTATTGGCCAAGGCATGATCAATCGCCTTATCGAGGCCAAGCCCGAAGAGTTGCGGGTGTATCTTGAAGAAGCTGCCGGGGTGTCCCGCTATAAAGAACGGCGCCGCGAAACAGAAAACCGCCTGTCTGATACCCGTGAAAACCTGACGCGTGTTGAAGACATTCTGCGTGAACTCGATACGCAGCTTGGCAAACTCGAGTCACAGGCCGAGGTCGCCACACAATATCGAAGCCTGCAGCAAGAGGGCGAGAAGAAACAGCATGTGTTGTGGATGATTCGCGAAGAAAATGCCAAACAGGAAAGGCAGCGCAAGGCCGAGGAAAGTGAAAAGGCGCAAACTGATCTTGAAGCGGCATTGGCGCAGTTGCGCTCTACTGAAACGGCTGTGGAAGCGCGTCGTCAGGCGCATTATCAGGCAAGCGATGCGGTTCATGCCGCACAAACTGCCATGTACGAAGCCAATACGCTGGTCAGCCGCCTTGAAACCGAAATCAAGCATGTGGCCGATTCTCGCAATCGCCTGCATAGCCGCAAGTCACAGTTAACAACGCAAATACAGGAATGGGAAGAACAATACCGTCATTGCGAAGAACAAATAGCCCTGCTTGAAGAGGAAAGCGCGGTTTCTGCTGAACTGGCCGAAGAGTCACGTGGCCGGGTAGAAGAAATGCAGTCGCACCTGCCCGAGCTGGAAATCCGGCTCAGGCAGGCCTCTGCCGAACGTGAGAGTCTACGCAGTACTTTGGCGGGTATTGAACAAAATCTGGCTCTGGTGGGGCAGCAGCAAAGGGAAACCAACCGCCAGCTGCAATTGCTTGAACAGCGTCGTGAAAGACTGCTTAAAGAAAAAAGTGAAATTGCCTTGCCGGATGCCGGTCGTAATGAACAGCTGGCCGGTGACAGTGCCGCTGCCGCCTTGCAACTTGAGGAAGCGCAGGCGCAGTTGATCAGCCTTGAAGAGCGCTTGCCGGGGCTTGAAGAGGCCCGGCGCCAGGCTCATGGAAGCGCTCAGGCTGAAAATGCCAATCTAGCCCGTTTGGAAGCCCGGCTGGTTGCATTGGTAAAATTGCAGGAAGATGTACAAAAACAGGGAGCATTGGCGCCTTGGTTGCAAAAACATGAATTATCCAGTCTTGGCCGCCTGTGGCAAAAGCTTCAGGTTGAACCGGGTTGGGAAAGCGCGTTTGAATCGGTGTTGCGTGAACGAATGGCCGCCATCGAAGTGCGTAACCTTGAATTTACCCGTGCTTTTGCCAATGATGCACCGCCGTCACGGTTGGCGTTTTATCAGAAGCCGGCCACTCCTTTAGCAGCTCAGGTTTCCGCCCAAGGCCTGAAGCCGCTGACGTCTTTGGTGCGCTGCAATGATGCAGACCTTAAAGCACTGCTTGCGCAGTGGTTGCGCGGTATTTATGTGGCCGATGATTTGTCAGAGGCCCTGGCCAACCGCCAGCAGTTGCCCGAAGGTGGTCAGTTTGTGCTTAAAAGCGGTCATGTGGTAGATGCCAGCGGGGTGTGTTTTTATGCGGCCGATTCCGAACAGGCCGGTATGCTGGCACGCCAGAATGAAATCGAAAACCTGCAGCGTGAAATCAAGGCTGGCCAGTTAATTGCCGATCAGGCCATCAGTGCGGTTGCCCGTAGTGAAAGTGCCTGGAACCAGGTGTCACAGGCCATGGTGCCGGCCCGCCAGCGACTGGCTGAATTAACCCGCCGCAGCCACGACCTGCAACTGGAATATACCCGACTGCAACAGCAAATCCAGCAGTCTGACGAGCGCTCGCGCCGCCTGAATGAAGACCTGGCCGACCTGGACATGCAACGCGAAGAACTGCATGCCATTATGGAAACCAGTGAGGCCCGTTTTGAAACCCTTGATATGGAGTTGGGTGAAATACAAGGCCGCCATGCCGATGCGCAAATGCAGGGTGAAGACCTGACACAAGAGGCCGAGCAGGCCAGACAGGCCCTGCGGGATCTTGAACGTTCGGCCCAAGAGGCCGAGTTCAGTCAGCGTTCGCTGGCAGTCCGTATTACCGAACTGGAAAAAAACAAGGATTTGGCCCGTCATCAAAGCGGCCAGGCTCAATCAGAGCTGGACAATCTTGAGCTGGAACTTTTTGATTTCGATGAAGCGGCCATCCGTAGCGGATTACAGGATGCACTGGAAACAAGGGCGGAAAAAGAAGAGGGCTTAACGCAAGCCCGGATTGAACTGGAAAATATCGCCGCCACGCTACGTAGTGCCGATGATGGCCGGCAGGCGCTTGAGCAGTCACTTGAGCCTTTGCGTGCCCGTATCATGCAGTTGCAGCTTGACGAACAGGCCGCACGCCTGGCGGTTGAACAGTTTGCCGATCAGCTGAATCAGCACGCGGTTGATCGCGATCAATTGCGCGCCATGTTGGCCGATTTGCCGCCTGATTGGCAAAAAACCGGCTGGCTTCAGTCAGAAGTCCAGAAAATTTCACGGCAGATAGACAGTCTGGGCCCGGTTAACCTGGCTGCCCTTGATGAACTGGCCGAAGCCAGCAAGCGCAAAGGGTTCCTTGATGCCCAGCATGGTGATTTGATATTGGCCATTGACACGCTGGAAGATGCCATTCGCAAAATAGATCGTGAAACCAGGGAATTGTTGCAGGATACTTTTAATCAGGTTAACGGTCATTTTGGCGAGCTGTTTCCCAAATTGTTCGGGGGCGGTGAAGCTCGCCTGACCATGACCGGTGAGGAAATCCTGGATGCTGGCGTGCAGGTGATGGCGCAGCCACCCGGTAAGCGTAATAGTACAATTCACCTGTTGTCTGGCGGTGAAAAAGCCTTAACTGCCACCGCGCTGGTATTTGCCCTGTTCAAGTTAAATCCGGCGCCATTTTGCCTGCTTGATGAGGTAGATGCGCCCCTGGATGATGCCAATACCGAACGATACGCAAACCTGGTCAAAAGCATGAGTGACCAGACACAGTTTTTATTTATTTCTCATAATAAAATAGCCATGCAGATGGCCCGGCAATTAATTGGTGTTACGATGCAAGAGCAGGGTGTTTCAAGAATCGTTGCCGTAGATATTGATTCGGCTGTCCAACTGGCCAATGAAGCATGATAATCATAGGGTTAAAAAGATATGAGTAATTTGCAGCTAAGTCTGATCGCACTTGGTGTTGTACTTATTTTATTGGTGTTGCTGTTCAATTGGTGGCAAGAGCAGCGCATCCAGAAAAAAATGCGCAGCAAGTTCCCTGAGCCTGAACAAGACCCTTTGTTAAGTGCCGAGCCAATCCAGACGCATCCGGGAGCCTTGCGTGAAGAACCGGCCTTTGGCCTGTCAGACGAAGATCCCGCCTTGGCGCCTGAAGTCGCGGTGGCTTCCCTCAAACAGTTACACGATGATGAAACCGTTGACGAAGTTTGTGAAGGGGTTATTGACCTGCATTTTGCCTCAGCGATCCCCGGAGACAGGTTGCTTGCACAAATACAGTCCTCCCGCCAGGCTGGCACCAAAGCCATTCGTTATTTTGCCGAAACTGCCGATGGTTATCATCGTGCCCGCCTGCATCCAAACGAGTCCTACATCTCACTGCAAATGGCGGTGGTGTTGGCTAATCGCCAGGGTCCCCTGAATGAAATCGAATGGTCCCAGGCTCTGGTTATGGCAGACAAGCTTGCCCATGTTTTTGATGCAAGCACCGAAAGCCCCAATGCCGATGCCCTGCTTAAACGGGCGCAATCACTTGATGAATTGTGCGCCAACCTTGATACACAGGTAGGCCTTACCCTGAAACTTGAGGGTACCCAGCCGGTGGCGGCCATTGTTGATATTGTCCGTCGTATGAGTTTTGTTGAATATGGTAACGATTTTGCCTGGTGCAACGAAGATGGCGTGCCTCGTTTTTTGCTGTTGCTGGGTAACGAACCCGGTCAGCGCGTACGTTCTGCCGGTGTTGATCGCATCGGTTTGTTACTTGATGTGCCGCGCAGCCCTGCTGATGAAAATGCGTTTGGTCGCATGCTGGCGGTGGCAAAAGAATTGGCCGTTGCGTTAAGGGCCCAGTTGGTAGACGATTCCGGGCGCCCCGTCATGGATGGTGCCGAAGTGGGTATCGATTGCAAGCTTGTCGAACTTTATAATGAACTTGAGAAACAAGGCATTCCGGCTGGTTCAAGCCGTGCCTTGCTGGTGTTTTCCTGATAGTTGAAGTGTAATAATGGCAATAAAGCATGACCCCGATGCGCAGGCACTGCAGGCGCTTCGCAATGAAATCAGAAAACATGACCAGGCATATTATGTGCAGGACGCACCGCTTATTTCCGATGCGCAATACGATGCGCTTATGCACGAACTGCAAAAACTCGAAGTGGCCCATCCTGAATGGATTACCCCCGACTCTCCCACCCAACGGGTAGGCGGGGCACCACTGCCTTCTTTTGCCAGTATCCGGCATGCCGTACCCATGTTGTCCCTGGGCAATGCCTTCGAAGAAGCGGATATCACGGCTTTTGACAAACGTGTGGCTGACGGTTTGCGTGATGCAGGCATGTTGGGTCTGGCTGATGAGGTTGAATACAATTGCGAACTTAAGCTTGATGGCCTGGCAATTGGCATTCGCTATGAAAATGGCGTGCTGGCCCATGCGGCCACGCGTGGAGACGGACAAGCCGGTGAAGACGTCACCAGTAATATTCGTACCATTGCCTCGGTACCCCTGCGTTTGCAGGGCGAAAACCTGCCGGCCGTATTTGAAATCCGTGGTGAGGTATTAATGAACCGGCAGGATTTTTTAAAGCTTAACCAGCAGCAGGATGCACGTGGCGAAAAAGTGTTTGTGAACCCGCGCAATGCGGCTGCCGGCAGTTTGCGTCAGCTTGATCCGCGCATTACCGCCAAGCGGCCATTACGGTTTTTTGCCTATGGTTGGGGGGAAATCTCCGGGGTAACAAGCCCCTTGCCACTTACTCATGCCGATATGCTTGCCTGGTTTTCCCAATTGGGTTTTCCGCTGGCGCAAGAGCGTAGGGTGGTAAAGGGTGTGCCGGGGATGCTTGAATTTTACCGCCATGTCAGTCATGTGCGTGCCAGCCTTCCCTATGAAATTGATGGCGTGGTTTACAAGGTTAACCGGCTGGCGTCCCAGCAGGCGCTGGGCTTTGTGTCCAGAGCACCAAGATTTGCCGTTGCGCACAAGTTTCCTGCCGAAGAAGTCAGTACCAAGTTGCTTGGGATAGAAGTGCAGGTAGGCCGCACCGGCGCCATTACGCCGGTTGCGCGTTTGCAACCGGTGTTTGTGGGTGGCGTGACGGTAACCAACGCCACCTTGCACAATGAAGATGAAATCAGGCGCAAGGATGTGCGTATTGGCGATACGGTTATTGTGCGACGCGCCGGAGACGTGATTCCCGAAGTGGTTCGTCCATTGCCCGAGTTGCGCCCGGCTGATGCCCGTGAATTTATCATGGTAACTGAATGCCCGGTTTGTGGTTCCGCGATTGAACGCCTGCCAGATGAGGCTATTTCACGCTGCAGCGGGGGGCTGTTTTGTGCAGCCCAGCGTAAGCAAAGCCTGTTGCATGCAGCCAGTCGCAAGGCACTGGATATTGAAGGTCTGGGTGAAAAAATCATCGACCAGCTGGTTGAGCAGGGCTGGGTTCATTCCCTGGCTGATTTGTATCGCCTGTCGGTAGAAAAGGTGATGGGCCTTGAGCGTATGGGTCGAAAATCGGCCGAAAACCTGGTGAATGCGGTAGAAAAAAGCAAGCAGGTTGAGTTGTCTCGCCTGATTTATGCTTTGGGCATACGTCACGTGGGTGAAACAACGGCCCGGGATCTTGCCAGTCATTTTGGTAGCATGGCTGCGCTTATGCAGGCCACTGAAGAAGAATTGCTCAAGGTGCCCGATGTGGGGCCGGCTGTGTCGGGATCTATTCGCCACTTCTTTGACGAGCAGCATAACCAGGACGTGATTGCCGATTTGCAGCAGGTGGGTGTGCAGCCCAAACAGCTTGAAAAAAGCCAGAATGATACGCTGGCTGGCAATACCTTTGTGCTTACCGGTACTTTGCCCACCTGGTCACGCGAAGAGGCCGGCAAGCTTATTATG